>QMPQ01000067.1 GCA_003648635.1 Bacteroidota bacterium
CAGGATTGTGGAAGTGGTTCTGGGGCTTCCTATTAAGGTGCACCTGCTAATTGTGGATGATAGTTCGCCCGATGGCACAGGGGCGCGGATCAAAGAGCTGCAGTCAAAGCATACCAGGTCGCTACACCTCGTTGAGCGCTCAGGGAAGTTAGGACTGGGAACTGCCTATATTAAAGGCTTTCAATGGGCTCTGGACCGGGAATACAAATATATATGTGAAATGGATGCCGACTTCTCCCACAATCCCAATGACCTGCCCCTCTTGTTTGATGCCTGTGAAAACAGCTCGACCGATGTGGCTATCGGATCCAGGTACATATCCGGCGTAAATGTGGTGAACTGGCCCATGAGCCGTGTGCTGATCTCCTATTTTGCATCGGTTTATGTGAGACTGATCACCCGTATGAAGGTGCGGGATGCTACTGCAGGTTTTGTCTGTTACCGCCGGAAGGTATTGGAGGTGATCAACCTGGATAAGATAAGATTTAAAGGATACGCCTTTCAGATCGAGATGAAATTCAAAGCATGGAAATATGGTTTCCATATCATGGAGATCCCCATTATCTTCACAGATCGTAAAGAGGGCACCTCTAAAATGTCAGGTAGAATTGTGGGCGAAGCCATATTCGGTGTCATCGGATTAAAAATGCGAAGCTGGTTTAAAAAGTATAAGAAAGTTCAAGCATGAATAACTACCTTATAAAAAATGCGAAGATTGTAAATGATGGGATCATTAGTTTCGGTTTTGTGCTGGTTCGGGGGGGGATCATTCGTGCGGTAGGTACAGGAGAGCCCGGTGCGGAACAGGAACTGGCCGAGGTGGTCGATGCCGGCGGAAAGTACCTGCTGCCAGGCGTGATTGATGACCAGGTTCATTTCAGGGAACCAGGACTGACCCATAAAGCTGAGATCGCCACAGAATCAAAAGCTGCTGTGGCCGGGGGGATCACCTCTTTTATGGAGATGCCCAATACCAAACCACAGGCCACCACCATTGAGGAGCTGGAGAAGAAATATCAGCGAGCTTCAGAGGTCTCCATGGCTAATTTTTCTTTCTACCTGGGGGCAACCAACGACAATATGGAAGAGATCCGAAAACTCGATCCTGCAAGGAATTGCGGACTTAAAGTCTTTATGGGCTCCTCCACCGGAAATATGCTGGTAGATAAGCGGGAAGCACTTGAAAAGATCTTTGCCGGATCACCAACACTAATTGCCACACACTGTGAAGATGAGGCTACTATAGTTAAGAACACCGAACTTGCCCGGGAAACTTATGGCGAAAATGTCCCTGTAAGTCAGCACCCATTGATTCGAAGTGAGGAAGCCTGTTACCTCTCTTCTTCGCTGGCCGTGGAATTGGCTAAAAAACACAAGGCCCGCCTGCATGTACTTCATATCTCCACCGCGAAAGAGCTGGATCTGTTTCAACAGGGAACTGATTTTGAAAAGAAGCAGATCACTGCAGAGGTTTGCATTCACCACCTCTGGTTCCATGATGGTGACTATGAACGGAAGGGGCCGCTGATCAAGTGGAACCCTGCCGTAAAAACAATACATGACCGAGATTCCCTCCTTGCTGCTGTATTGAACGATAAGCTGGACGTGATTGCCACCGATCATGCCCCTCATACCATCGAGGAGAAACAGAGCAAGTATTTCCAGTCGCCTTCGGGCGGACCCATGGTACAACATGCTCTTCCCGCCATGCTTGAACTGGTTCACCAGGGAAAAATAAGCATTGAAAAGGTGGTAGAGAAGATGTGTCATGCCCCCGCCAGGTTGTTTGGGGTGAAGGATCGAGGGTTTATTGAACCCGGGTTAAAAGCTGATCTGGTCCTGGTGGATATGGAGCAGGAATGGACAGTGGCCCATAAGAATATCCATTACAAATGCGGCTGGTCCCCTTTCGAAGGACTTACCTTCCACTCTAAGGTGAGCCATACCTGGGTGAACGGAAAGCTGGCCTATAAGGAGGGCCTCTTCAATGAGATGATACGTGGCGAGAGGCTGGAGTTCGTAAGAAGTTAATATGTTAATCAGTTATTAGCTTAATCCAATAAGCTGCTAACCCAATAACCTTCATGCAATGAATACAAGAATTTATGAGCTTTCGAAATACCCCCATATTACGGGACTTTCAGTGATGGTTGCACTTATTCTGATTCTGGTCGGGTGTAATTCAGGTAAAAAAGGAGAGGCCGCTGCGGAACAGAAGAATCCAAAGTGCAAGGTAGAGACCTCACTTTTTGGCATGACCCCCGAAGGGGACTCTGTCATGCTCTATACCCTTAAAAATGAACAGGATATTACTGTTACTATTACCAACTACGGAGGAATTATCACTGGAATATACATCCCCGACAAGAATGGGAAGACAACAAATATTACCCTGGGTTTTGACAATCTGGAGCAGTACCTGGCAGGGCACCCCAATTTTGGGGCCCTTATTGGACGGTATGGAAACCGGATTGCAAATGCCCGCTTTTCACTGGATGGCGAAACCTATACGCTGGCTGCCAATAATGGCAACAACTCTCTGCATGGAGGAGTGAAAGGCTTTGATGATGTAACATGGGTTCCTGAAGTAATCTCCTGTGATGAAAGGGCTGCATTGCGGCTCAGCTACCTAAGTGTGGATGGCGAGGAGGGCTATCCTGGCAATCTGAGTGTCACAGTGACCTATGAACTGTTGATGGATCAGCTTTTTATCACCTATGAAGCCGAATGCGATAAAGCCACGGTGCTGAATCTGACCAATCATGCCTATTTCAATCTGGCAGGTGAAGGAAGTATCAGGGACCATATATTATATATAAATGCATCGAAATACACTCCGGTGAATGCTGAATTGATTCCCACAGGCGAAATTGCTAATGTGGAAGGCACTCCATTCGATTTCAGAAAACCAAAGGAAATCGGAGAACGGTTCGACCAGCTGGGTAACGATCCGGTGGGTTATGACCATAATTTTGTTCTTGATGGATCTGCCAATGAAAAAAGACTGGCTGCCAAGGTGCTGGATCCAAAGACAGGACGCTTTGTGGAGGTGTCTACTACCGAACCCGGGGTGCAATTCTATACAGGGAACTTCCTGGATGGATCACTGTCGTCCGGTAAAACCACCTTTGATCAGCATTCCGGTTTTTGTCTGGAGACCCAGCACTTCCCCGATTCTCCGAACCAGACCGATTTCCCCAGCACCGTGCTTCGACCTGGGGAACAGTTTGTCTCACAGACCATATTCAGATTCGGGGTTGAGGAATAGATGGCTGTTTTCCACTCCAAATTATAAACCCGGGGAGAGCCATACATCCATCTGAACGATCTCACCGCTCCTGTTAAAAACCCTGGCACTATGTAAGGGATCCATGTTGTGACCTCTTAACAGCACCTCCTTACCATCGTGGAAGTGCAATACAATTTTTTGTTCCTCGGACAGGTGGTACTTCACCGGAAGCTGGCAATAGGTAAAGGCTAAGGTATCCTTCTCAAGGAGCATGCTCTTTTGAACACCTGAGACATCCTGATAGAAGAATTCCTGAGGACTTGTAAGAAATTCCTCTCTTCTAAGCAAAACAGGGTGGAAGCGGATGCACCCTTCCCGTACCAGCAAACCCAGCTCTCCCCATCTGGCAATAATATCCTCCTTCACCTGGCCGGTCATCCCGGGCTGCTGAGCCCCCTTGTTTCCCGGGGTGTGTGAATAGGGATCGGTGGGGAATGCCCCATATACTCCAGCGTCCTTATTCAATCCGATTCCGGCCCTGACTTCGTAATAGTGCGCAGCAAGCCTGCCCAGAAGCTCCGCATTGCTTCCAGTGTCACCTGCCCTGTAATAGGTTTCGCACACTGCCAGAAGGAGTTTGGAGACCATATGCCAATAGATACTACCCAGACCCTCATAGCCATAAAAGGTGCCTGAACGTCCCGTAAAGGATTGATGATCGAAAATCTTCTCATAGATATCCAGGATTAGCTCTCTCTCCTTTTCAATAAGTGAGGTGTACGTTTCCGGAAGGGTGTCCAATGCCTTCTGTAAGAGACCGGCATTTCTGAAGCTTGCATTAAAGTGATATACATCATTAATATCCTTCACCACGATCCGACCATCGGCCTGGTCTATCAGTGTTTGAAGTAAAATGGAGCGCTTCAATTCCCCGGCCGGGATGATGTTCATTTCCATAAAGGATGGCAGTGTACGATTGGGATAGAGGATGTAAGAGTACTGATCCTCCCGGAAAAGCTTGCTTTGCTTTAGCGCATCCAGCAAAACGACTGCCTCATCAACATTTAAAAAGCCGGAACTAAGCACGGCCACCTGGCCCTCAAGCATTTCATAAAGCCGCCGCAGATAGAGCTTATCCCCGTCTACCCGAATCAGGTTGTAGGCATGATAGAGCCGGTCCTCACGCCTGTTGGATGAAATGGTGTGATCGACTGCCTCCAGGGCTCTGTCAAAGAAATTCAGCAGCTGGTCAATACCCAGCTCTGTTCTTTTACCGGAAAAACCATCCTGGTAGATGGCCTGCCGGTATTCACTACCTGCTTCACCAAAGAGATCCATACACGCCTTCATACCTCTTTCGCTTAACATCCTTTCCGGCTCTGGTATCTGGGTCTCCAGGGCATGATTCAATCGGGCGAAAAAACCGGCCACCTCTTCAGAAAGCCTTACAGATTCCAGCGATGAACTTCCAAACAGTTCCCTGCAAAACTTTATGAATGCACGTAGGTAATAGGTGGTGACCATGGAAACACCATAACCCACCAGGGCATTGTTGGCATCGTTCCACTCGGGCCGCTGGGTATTCATCCAGATCCCGGCTCCGGGAATGAAATTTGATAGCTTACTTAGCAGGGTGACAAGAAGTTTTTCTGCCAGGTTTACAAGTAAGACCTGCTCCTTTTGATCCCAGACCAATCTTCCATCCGAACCCACTGCATTCAGCCTGGTATGGATGAGTTCTTCAAGTTCCACATCAAAGAGAATGGTATCGTGCGGATTGTTGAGCAGTTCCACGTAGGGCTTAATCCGGTAAGGAACGTTTGCGTAAGAAAACAGTTCCCGGGAGAGAAGTTCCTGAAGTTGACCCGGATGATGGTTTGCAGAAATCTCAAGGAACTTAAGCAGATAGATGATCTGGTGATCCCCCCAGTAACCAATATTTGACCAGGGATCTGAAGGATCCGGGACCTCCCAGTCTATTCCATCCCGGGTGATCCGGTAGGGATTGTAGCCGTCGGCAGTGGATGCATTTACAAATTTGCTGATCATGCTCTCCAAATAGCCAGGAAATGACAGGCCCAGGGCCTCCCAATTCTGGAAAATATCCCGCCAGTTTCCCTCGTAATCAAGTTTCCTGCTGCCATCCTCTTGCCTGTTTTCGATGGAAAACTTATTCCATGGACGACTGGGATCCCCGTGTCTCCGGCTAAAGCTTAGTGCCAGGTATTCGTAACACAACCTGATCAGGTTGGAATTGGTTCCGGCATGAGCCTGTTCCAGCATTTGCCTGTACTGGATCTGCACATCGCATCTCTCCAGGAGTCCCTTGGCCTCGCGAACAAGGGCAACATTTGCATGAGAAACAAAGTCAAGAAAATCATCTTCCGGAATCGTATAATTCTCCGTAAAAATACCTCCCCGCATCACATTGAACAGGACATTGCTGAGGTGCCTGGTGGTACTTAACTCATCTGCCGTACACTGCAGTGCGTCTGAGGATGCAAGCAGAGAAACCAGGGCCGCACTGCTTTTTCGAATATCATTATTGACCAGCTCTCCAGGCTGTTTCTCTGACCTGAGCAAGTCCTCCAGGGCAGCAAGTCCGGCCGCATCCTGGTTCAGCTCTGCAACAATATTCCATTGATGCTGGGATGCTGCTGGCAGTTCCAGTGTAGCATGGATAAAGTATGCTCCCCTGGTGGCTTTAATATCGTACTCTTGTTCCAGCGGGTATCCCGACCGAAATGCATCAAGCTGCAGACTGGAAAGCAGAATGGAAGTAGGCTTCAGGCCCTCGGACCATACAGTATTAACTTTCAGAGCCTCACTGGGTTCAGCAGCATCTGAAGGCACAGAACTCAGGCGATAGATCGCCAGGGTGCTTTCTGAAACCAGCTCCTGCCTCTTATAGGCATCAAGTAAATTGCTGGAACTCAACTGAAGTCCGGAGTTCACACTGCTCGGGAGTATGTTCTGTAAACCATCCAGAAGCTCCACCTGTCGCTGTCCGGATCCATTATTTATAAGAACGGAATGCTTCACAAAACCATAGAGCTCGCTGTTGTACCAGCCATAACGGAAGCTAAGCTTCAGATCCTCGTTGATCTCTTCAAAAACCAGTTTGTTACTGAACTGGTTCTTGTAAATGTTTCGTTTTACAGAATAGGTGCCAGTGGGTTCAGTAAAGGGCTCCCATAGCTTCATCTTTTCTCCCTCCCGAACCAGTATTAGAGTCCTGCTGCCAGTTATTCCGCGGTAGTCATGTATCTTATCTTCTGAATAGTAGGGAAACAGCGCACCCTCCGGATTTTTCCGGCCTGAAGTAAGGGAACCGTTACTGGAGATAAACATCCACTGGTCGGATGCACTTACCAAGGAGATGAAAAAATCGGGCATCCGGTCCACATTAGAGATTCTATAAAACCGTTCTCCATCCAGCTCAACAAATGCCCCACCGACAGGTGCCTCATTTACCTTCACAGATGTGTCACCCATGAAAACATTACGCCTATTCATATTGATATATGTTTATTTAACCAGAATCTTTTCCAACTCTTCAAGAGATTTCCCCTTTGTTTCAGGCACCATAATCAGCACAAAGACAAGTCCCAATGCCCCGAAAATTCCATAGATAAGGAAGGTCCCCGCAGTGCCCAGAGTAGCCAGTTCCCATGGGAATATAAGCTGTACAGAGAAAGAGACCGCGGAGTTGACAAAGCCCACAAAGGAGATGGCCAGTCCACGGATCCAGTTGGGAAACAACTCCGAGAAAAGTACCCACATCACCGGACCAATGGAAACAGCGAAGGAGGCCACAAATCCAAGGATCCCAATAAGGATCAGCCATGGATTACTGTCAATGGCCCCGGCGATAAGTTCTGATTGATGGGCCTTCATGGTGGAGGGTCCAAGAATTTCGTTCAGTTTATCTTTGAATTTCACATCGCTCTTGAATACCTCTCCCTGAATCTGGGAGAGCTTCTCCTTATCAATCTCGCTCGAAAAAGATTCAATCGCTTCACCTGAAAGGGTGTAGGTGGCCGAATTAAATCCTGCTGCAAGCACAAACATAAATATGGCAATCCCGGCCATACCAATGCCCAGGAGGAACTTTCTCCCAAAGCGGTCAATAAAGAGAATGGCAACGATGGTAAATACCAGGTTGGTCAAACCCACCAGTATGGCCTGGGAAAAGGCAGCATCGGTACCTATACCCGATTGTTCAAATATCATCGGGGCATAAAAGAAGACCGAATTGATACCCGTAATCTGTTGCAATACAGCCACACCCAGTCCAATGATAAGTACAAGCCTGAGCGCTGGTTTAAACAATTCCCTGATGGGGATCCTCTTTTTATCCGATCCACCCTCTATACTCTGCTTGATATTCCGGAACTCCAGCTCCGCAGCTTCATTGTCATTGGCCCTTTTGAGTACCACCATGGCCTCATCCGTTTTCCCCTTCATCATCAGCCAGCGTGGACTTCGGGGGACAAAAAAGAGAGCGAAGAAATAGAATACAGCAGGAATGGTTTCCAGTCCCAGCATCCAGCGCCAGTTGTGTTCGGCGATCCCCAGGGTCTGTACCCAGGCTTCCTCAGAGGAGCCCAGCCTGACGATCAGGTAGTTGGTAAAGAAAGCCACAGAGATACCAAGTACAATATTCAGCTGGTTGAATGATACCAGCTGTCCTCTTCGCTCCGGTGGAGAGATCTCCGCTATAAAAACCGGGGCAATGATCAGGGAGGCCCCTACTCCGATGCCACCCAGCATCCTTGCAAGCACCAGCATAACAAAATTTGGTGCCAGGGCAGACCCCACCGCTGATATGGCAAAAAGAATCGCTGCATATTTGAGAACCGTCCTTCGACCCAGGCGGTCGCTGATGGGACCCGAGACCAGCATGGCCAGTGTGGCCATCAGGGTCAGACTGCTTACCGACCATCCCAGCTGAATCTTTGTCAGATCAAACTGGGGTTCAATAAATTGTACGACGCCGGATATTACGGAGGCATCAAAGCCCATAAGGAATCCCCCCAGGGCCACCGTAAGCGCTACCCGGATGGTAAATAACTGGTTCTTTTTCATAGTTGTGGAAAGTAGCTTAGCTAATATTTATACCAATATATAGATTATATCCTGGGTTCCCATCCCGGCTCATACTCCCGGGTCCAGTAAAGCTTCATAAGCTCATCATCCAGGATATGTCCGTTTGTGGGATCCACCTTCAGATTAAGGCCTGTCTTGTATGCAATATTAGCCAGGTGATTCAGGTGAGAGCTTTCTGCAGCCTCTTTTAGCACCGAGTTGGGTTTGGCTTCTCCCCTTACCGTCTGGAAGAAATTCTGAATATGCTTGGTGGTTATATCACCTCCACCACCCATGCCCGTGGTTACACTCTGGGTGGCTTCATTCTCTTCCTTCAATAGTTTTCCACGCAGATCATATACTTTATATCCGTTCCTGCTGATTGTGACGGTCCCTTCTGATCCATAGACTACATTGCCACGTCCCTCACCCAATATACTGTGTCCCGTCCGGCTCCTGCCGTCCCATCGAATTCTTTTTCCTCCGGGATAGATCATGTTTACGTCCATGGTATCATACATGGTCCAGTCGTCGTCTCTGTGGTAATATTTCCCTGCATTGCATTGTACTTCCTCGGGATGATCCACCTGCAGGATCCACCTGGCCACATCAAATTCATGGGTGGCATTGTTCCCGGTTTCGCCGGTACCCCAGGGCCAGAACCAGTGCCAGTTATAATCATGAAGGATATCCATATACTCCTGCCGTGGAGCGGGACCCTGAAAGAGGTCCCAGTCAAAGCCTTCAGGTGGTGCCATCACCTTCCCATTTCCTATGGAGGTCCGCCCGTTGGTATAGTGGGCCAGCACCTCGTAGATATCCCCAATCAAGCCCTCCTGCAATTCTTTGACCACCTTGCGCGCGGTGGCCTGGGACCTCTGTTGCGTACCCATAAATACTACCTTTTCGTACTTCTTCTCAAATTCCAGGAAGAGCTCCCCTTCTCTGGGATTATGGGTCAGGGGCTTCTCCACGTACACATGCTTCCCAGCCTCCAGGGCAAGGAAGGAACCTGGTGCATGCCAGTGGTCCGGTGTGAGATTAAAGACTGCGTCGACCTTGTTGTCGGCCAGAATTTCCCTGAAATCATTGACAGCAGGGGGAACATAGCCCAGGGGCTCATTAAGGGAAGCTGCGTACTTATCTCTACGTTCTTTTACCACATCACAGACATAAGCCACATGTACCTGATCCTGCAAATCCGTAAAGGAGGAACGAACGGCCCCTGCTCTTCTCAGACAACCTATGATGCCCACATTCAAGCGCTCATTAGCTCCCATAATCCGGCGATAACTCTTCGCTGATATGGCAGGTCCTCCCAGCGTAATCCCGGCGGCCACAGCACCAGTCTTCTTGATAAAATCTCTTCTGTTCTCTTTCTTCATTTGAATATTTATTTTGTCAGGAATATCGTCTTTTTCGTTTACTACATACGATGGTATATTTTGGCCACAATCCTCCAGCCCTCCTCAAATTTGTAGAGGCTTAAATAATCCGTAAAGATCATTTTTCCCTCCTTGTAGAGCTCAACTTTTACAAGGGCAGCAGAGCCGGTGATATCAACCAGGGGGAACTTGGCTGTAGTCTCTATTTCAGGCTTCTCCCCGGCGGCTTCCCGGATTTTAACTATATCGTACCAGGTATAGATGGGAAACTTGGTCAGGTGATTATTCTGATCCACTCCAAGCAGGTTAAAGCCGGGATGAAATCCCTTCTCGATGTTAGCAATATCTTTGACATTCTGAAGGCCCTGAACATATGCCTTATCAATGGTCTTCAAAATCATTTCCTTATCACTGGCTTTCTCCTGTGCCATGAGGGCAACGGAAAGGAGAGCAAGGACGAACAATGTGATGCTTCTTTTCATGGGATCTGGTTTTTGAATGAAGCTCCAATTTCGCAAGCCCCGACTACATATCAAAATATAAGAGATAGTTTTTGCATCCACATAGGGTAAAACCGGATCATTGCATCTGATAATATATATAAGGCACCTAAAACATACAGAATGAAAAATTCCATGCTGTTCCTATTTGCTGTCCTTGCTACACTCACTCATTTCTCATGCAGCAATCCACCTGAACCAAGCGAAACACTCAAGCCCTTTCCTAATCTCTCCGGGCCTTTCCTGGGACAAATGCTGCCCGATTCTGTTCCGGAGCTTTTTGCTCCTGGCGTGGTCTCCACCGGAATGTTTACGCGTGATGTGGCCATAAGTCCCGATGGAAAAGAGATATATTTCTGTGTGGCCATCGGCAACTACACCTATTCAACTATTCTTTATACAAAAGAGGAAAATGGACTTTGGCTCCCACCGGAGATCGTCCCCTTCTCGGGCGGACCCGGAGTGATGGATTTTGAACCTGCCCTGTCTGCAGATGGTAAAAGACTCTATTTTCTCTCCAACCGTCCCGATGGTGAGGAGCCAGTGGGTGATCAAGATATCTGGGTGGTGGAACGGAACGCCGAAGGTTGGGGACTTCCCCAAAACCTGGGAGAACCAGTCAATACGGATGGCGGAGAATTTTTCCCTTCTCTTACAAGCGATGGAACACTCTACTTCACCCGCAATGAAAAGGGTAGTGCCCTAAATCACGTCTTTCGGTCCAGGTGGGTGGATGGCAAGTTCCAGGAACCGGAACTCCTGCCAGAACAGGTCAACTGTGGCACCAATCGTTTTAATGCCTTTGTTGCTCCGGATGAAAGCTACATGATTGTCCCGGCTGTTGGCATGCCGGATGCATTCGATGGAGTGGACTATTATATCGTCTTCAGGGATGAAAACGATCGCTGGTCAGAACCTACTAATATGGGGGAGCTGGTGAACCAGGACAATGCCCGGGGCTGGTCACCCTATGTTTCACCCGGAGGAGAAGCGCTGTTCTTTATGGCCACAAGGACCAATGAAGTGGAAGAAGCTGACTGGAACTATGAAAACTTGAAGGCGCTGAACGACTCTCCCGGAAATGGAAATGCCGACATCTACTGGGTAAATGCCGGCTTTTTCCGTATTCTGAAAGATAAGGCACAGTTCTAAGCACTCATGCCAATACTGTTCATTTACTCATAGTGTAAGGCAAGGGCCGGGTTGATCCGTGCTGCCTTTAGCGAGGTAAAGGTTACAGTGACCATGGCAATAATGATGGCCAGCAATGCTGCCATGATGAACAACACCGGCTGGAATCCCACATTATAGGGGAAGTCCCTCAACCAGTCCTGCATCATAAAGTAAGCCACAGGCATGGCAATCAGAATGGAAATTCCCACTGCATAAACAACACTCTTTGAAATCACAGCGATCACATTGTTTTCGGTAGCTCCCATCACCTTGCGGATGCCTATCTCCCTGATCCGTTTCTGGGAATTATAGAGGGTAAGCCCGAACAGTCCCAGCGAGGCAATGAAAATGGCCAGGATGGAGAAGACCATGGTTACTGCCCCGGTCTTTTTTTCCTCGGCATAATAGGAATCCAGCTTTTCATCCAGAAAGAAGTATTGGAAGGGCTGGTCACTGGTGAACTCCTGCCACTTGTCTTCCATATGTGCCAGACCGGCTTCAATGTTCTCCTTCCCTCCTGCCAGACGCACAGTAAGATAACCCGACCAGTCCCAGTTCCTGTCCTTTAAAATCGCAATCTGGGCACCCACCTCATGTTTCAGGGTCAGGAAATGGTAGTCCTCCATCACCCCAATAATCCTCAATTCCTGGGCATTTTCGGGATCATCCATTCCCAACATGATCGACTGATTTAGTGGATCCTCCAGGTTGTACTTTCTAACTGCTGCCACGTTTACCAGGCAGGCCGATGAATCGGTGGAGAACTCTTCAGAAAAATAACGACTCTCGGGAGTGGCCAATCCAAAACGGTAGGTCTCCATAAAATCCTCATCGGTCCAGAAGGTATGGAAAAGTACGGCTTCCTCCGGTGGTCTGCCCTTTATTGCATAGCCATTGTTATTATTCGGTGCGCCCAAATATGCGGTTGAGTTGGTCGCCGAAAGGATTGCTGAATGGGTCAGCAACTCCTTCTTAAAGGTCTGTATTTCGTTCCCGGCACCCAGGGGATGTAGCCGCTCCAACACCACCAGCTGCTCCTTATCGAAGCCCAGATCCTTGTTGGTCATGTACCTGAACTGCCAGTATATGACAAGGGTTCCGGCAATAATGATAATTGAGATGGAAAACTGGATGATCACCAGCGCATTCCTAAGCACGGTGGTGCCATTTTTTGCACTTGCATTTCCCTTCAGGGCAAAGATCGGTTTAAAGGAGGCCAGCACAAAGGCGGGATAGCTGCCACTGAGCAATCCCACCAGTACGGCCAGTACAATAAAGGATGGAATCATATACCAGCGGAAGATATCGCCATACGACAGGTTCAATCCAACCAGGTTATTAAAAGGGGTCAGCAGCACACTTACCAGGGCAATGGCTATCACCAGCGAGACCAGGCTCAGAAAAACACTCTCAAAAAGGAATTGCTGAACCAGTTGCTTGCGGTCCGAACCCACCACTTTTCTAAGACTCACCTCTTTGGCCCGGCTCAGCGATCGAGCCGTACTCAGGTTCATAAAGTTGATGGAGGCAATGATCAGCACAAAGGCAGCAATGACCCCAAAAATAATCAGATAGGTACGGTTGCCATTGGGACGGTAGCCAATATCGCTTGGCACCTCAATGAAGGAATTCAGATGGATATCCAACAAGGCTTGCGGATGGTATCCATACTTTGCCCCCGAGGCAAGGAACTCCTCGGGTGAGATCCCCATGAACTGCTCCAGTTCGCTTCCAATGTTTGCCATAGTTGTTGCCTGCAACTTCTCATCAAGCAATTCCGGATCGGCTCCCGGGCTCACCATCAGGTAGGCCTGCATGTGGTTGTTGAACCAGGTGGTTCGGTCGCTCGATTCATAGGTGGAATAGGAGCAGATGAAATCGTAATCGAAGTGGGAGGTTCGGGGAGCCTCCTCCACCACACCTGTCACCCTGTAGAGGGTGGAATCGTCGTTCATGGCAATGGACTTCCCAATGGGATCCCCCTCAGGGAAATACTGCTCAGCTTTTGATTCGCTAAGCACAATGGTATTGGGTTCGTCCAGACAGGTATGCGGATCTCCCTGCAAGAGCTTAATGGTAAAGAACTCAAAAAACGTAGAGTCTGCATACAGTAGTTGATTCTCCAGGTACTTATTGGCCGGATCGACCCACATCAGGCGGTTGTTGGCCCAGTCGAAGCGACAAAAATTTTCAACTTCCGGGATCTCTTCATGGAATGCCGGTGCGCATATGGGACTGACCCATGCGCCGGTAAATTCCTCCCCGGCCATCTTACCTTCCAGGTAGAGTCTGTAAATATCTGACGAGCGCTCATTAAAGCGATCGTAGCTGGTTTCACTGATAATATATAATATGATAAAAATAGCACTGGCCAATCCAATTGCCAATCCAGCAATATTAATGGCATTAAATGCCTTGTTCTTGTTGATGCTTCGGATAGTAACCCGAATGAAATTTCTCCACATAATCTTCTTTTTTTAATTGAGTTTTACTTATTCGTAGTGCAGACATATGGCTGGATTGGTACGTGCTGCTTTTAATGATGTAATTGTGACTGTTACCATGGCAATGATGATGGCTAAGAGTGCAGATATCACAAATAACAAAGGCTGAAATCCCACATTGTAGGGGAAGTCTCTGAGCCAGTCCTGCATCATAAAATAGGCCACAGGCATGGCAATCAGGATGGATATCCCCACGGCATATATGACACTCTTAGTAACTATGGCAATAATATTATTCTCTGTGGCACCCATAACCTTACGGATACCGATTTCCCGGATTCTTTTCTGAGAATTATAGAGTGTTAGTCCAAATAGCCCAAGGGATGCGATAAAGATCGTGAGGATGGAAAAAATCATGGTAACTGCGCCTGTTCTTTTCTCCTCTGCATAGTAAGTTTTCAGACTTTCATCCAGGAAGAAATATTGCAGTGGTTCATCATTGGTAAATTCTTTCCATTTTTCATCGATGTGTTTTAATCCGGCATCTATATTATCCTGACCCCCTGCCAACCTGACCGTAATATATCCCCCCGATTCATAATTCTTATGGGTAATAACCTGGGCTGCTATTTCTTGTTTCAGGTTTAAGAAATGGTGGTCTTTAACAACTCCGATAATCCTTAACTCCTTGTTAAAACCATCGAAACTGGGCTCCAACAATACCTGGTTTAACGGATCTTCCAGCTTATACTTTCTAACGGCTGCTTCATTGACCAGGCAGGCCGATGAATCTGATGCAAATTCTTCAGAGAAGAATCGGCTCTCGGGAGTGGCAAGTTCAAATCGAAAGGTCTCCATAAAATCCTCATCGGTAGCATAGACAAAGAATGGAGAGATTTCTTCAATGGGTCTTCCTTTGATGCCATAGGAACTATTGTTGTTGTAAGCTCCAAGATAGGCTGTTGAATTGGTGGCGGTATGAATAGAACTGTGATTTGTAAGTTCGTCTTTGAAAACCTGGACCTGGTTCTCAAGTGGGAATAAGCGTTCAATAACGACAAGCTGCTCTTTATCAAAACCCAGTTCTTTGCTGGTCATATATCTGAATTGCCAGTAGATAACCAATGTTCCGGCGATAATTATCATGGAGATGGAAAATTGGATAATGACCAGGGCATTTCTGAGTACGGTGGTCCCATTTTTAACAGATGCATTCCCTTTCAGGGCAAATATGGGTTTAAAGGAAGCCATGACAAATGAAGGATAACTTCCGCTGAGTAGTCCCACCAGGATCGCCAGTAAGATGAAGGAAGGGATCATATACCAGCTGAAAATATCCCCAAATACCAGGTTCAGTCCCACCAGATTGTTGAAAGGATTGAGCAGAACGATGACCAGTACAAGAGCAATCACCAAGGACATCAGGCTCAGAAAAACACTCTCAAAAAGGAATTGCCTGATTAGCTGTTTGCGGTCCGAACCCACCACTTTTCGCAGACTTACCTCTTTAGCACGGCTCAATGACCTGGCCGTACTGAGATTCATAAAATTGATTGCCGCAATAAGCAATACAAAAAAGGCGATGACACCGAAAATAACCAGGTAGGTACGATTTCCAATGGGACGGAATCCGATGTCAGAGGGCAAGTCGATCTCCTTATCCAGGTGAATATCCAAAAGTGGCTGGGCGAAAATACCATATCTGGCTCCCGATGCAAAAAATTCTTCAGGAGAAATTCCCATAAATTGTTTCAGCTGGGCACGAATATTCTCAATCAAGGATGCATTTATTTTCGTATCCAGTTGTTCCTTGTTTGTACCCGGCCTTACCAGAATGTATGTTTCCATCCAGTTGCTGAACCAGAAAGTAGACTTGCTCCTTGGATCTGTGGAATAGGAACAGATGAAATCATAATAGAAATGAGAGGTCCTGGGAGCATCCTCCACAACTCCTGTCACCCTGAAAAGGGTGGAATCATTATTCATGGCAATGGATTTCCCGATGGGATCGCCTTCAGGAAAATATTGGATCACTTTTGATTCTGATATAACAATGGTGTTGGGTTCATCCAGGCAGGTAGAAGGATTCCCCTCCAAGAGATCAATAGTAAATATCTCAAAAAAGGAGGAATCGGCATACATGATGCTTCCCTCCAGATATTTATTGGCCGGGTTAACCCACATAAGACGGTTATTTGCGAAATCAAACCTGCAATAATTCTCGATTTCGGGGATCTCTGTATGCATGGTAGGACCCAGGATGGGGGCGTTCCAGGCACCTTTCATTTCCTCTTCACCCATTTTACCATCTATATAGAGCCTATAAATATCGGCCGATCGCTCATGGAAGCGGTCATAGCTGGTCTCGCTGATAATGTAAAGTATAATAAAGATGGCACTGGCCAGTCCAATGGCCAATCCCGCTATATTGATCACATTAAACGCTTTGTTTTTGCTGATGCTTCGGATGGTAACCTTGATGAAATTTTTCCACATTAGTATTAGGTTTGTTTTAATTTATCAGAAACTATGCCATTCACTATATATTCCTTTATGTGTGCTGTTTACACAGATATTGCAAGCCTTGTATAGCACGTAATCGTACATGCCTGTACGTAATCGTACATTAGATTTTTCAACACTTTTGCCCTATCTTGTGTTATTAGTAGGACGAACACCCATAATAAATGTTACTATGAAGAATCAAACAGTTTCCCGCCGTCAATTTGTAAAGCTCTCTGCCGCTGCAGCTGCAGGCCTCACCATATTGCCAGGTTTCCGTTTTGGACTTGACCAATTGCCGGCGCCCATGACCCGCACCTTAGGAAAAACAGGGTTTGAAGTGACCACCCTGGGGCTGGGGGGACAAGCATCGTTACAATGGACCCCACCTGATGTGGACCCGGTTACAATCATCCTGAAAGCATTCAAGATGGGTATCAATTACTATGATACCTCAAACCTCTACCAGGGGAGCCAGCTGAATTACGGAAAAGCATTCCGTCATCTGAACCTGATCCCCGGAGAGCCTGGGTATGACAAAAAACTGCGCGAATCGATTTTCTTAACCACCAAAACCCATATCCGATGGGCCAAACCGGGTGTGGAAGATACAGATGAGGTCCGGGACCGGACCCAGGGGGATCATGGTGAAGGTACCGTGGGTGACCTGAAACGCTCTCTATCTCAGATGTTTGGTGATGGACAAGGGAGCTACCCTGAAGGAGCCTACGTCGATATGGTGTTGATGCATGCACTAAACAACATCGCCGAAGTAGATGTCCTTTATAAGGGTCTGGAGACTCCCATCGATCCTGAGGGGAACTTCGGAACCATGGTAGTTTTGAAGGATTATAGGGATGGCACCAACCTAACAGGACTCAATCCGAAAAAAGAAAAGCTGATCAGGCATATCGGTTTTTCCGGTCACCTGAACTCACCAGCAATGATCAATATGATTCAGCGCGACAAGTGGGATCTCCTTGATGGTATGCTGGTGGCTATCAATTCTAACGACAAACTCTACTTGAATCACCAATACAACGTGATTCCGGTAGCAGAGGCAAAAAACATTGGAATCATCGCCATGAAGGTATTTTCCGATGGGGCCATGTATTCCAAATATGCCGCCTGGACCAGGGACCACAACGGGGTGGTAAGAACCGTGGGAACAAGGGAAATTCCAAGCAAACCTCTGATAGAGTACGCCCTCTCCACCCCAGGGATCCATACCGCCATTATCGGAATCGGACAGATCTCAGATGACAACCTGAAATGCCAGCTGGTGCAAAATTACTATGCAGCACAGATCAAATCCGGCTCGCTCACCGAAGAGAGACGACTGGAGATTGAAAAGAGCACTGCCCATGTGAAAGAGGGAAAGACCAACTATTTCCAATCCCCTTATGAAGGACTTACTCCCCCTCAGAATATCCAGGTCATGGGAGATAAAGAGCTGGAAATTACCTGGAACACAGCATATGCTGTGTTCCAGGTAATTTCCAGCTCTTTATCTCCCATGACCTGGATATTCTGAGGGGGA
>QMPQ01000068.1 GCA_003648635.1 Bacteroidota bacterium
CCAATCATCGTAATCAGGAGCCCGGCCGTCGTGTGGCTGGCCATGGGCCAGATCACTTCCGATCCCGATAATAAAAACGGCCCCGAATTCTTTGGAAATCTCAAACTCCCGTTCCTTTGGATTCAGATCGGGATAGCGTTCAAGTAACTCTTCAGCGTGGATGAAATGGATGGTATCAGGAAGAACGGGTACAATATCCGGATGATTTTCATAGACGATGAACTCGGTTCGCTTGATGACCGAATAAATCTGGTTCACAATGGCCTTAAGCATGGCAATGTTGCGGTCCTCCGGTAGAAGTATCTTTTCCCAGTCCCACTGGTCCACATAAATGGAATGTATATTGTCCAGCTCTTCATCGGGGCGGAGAGCATTCATATCGGTATAGAGGCCGTAGTTATTGGCGATCTCGTAATCGGCAAGCATCATTCGCTTCCATTTGGCCAGGGAGTGAACAATTTCTGCAATTGTTCCATCCATATCTTTTACTTCGAAAGAAACCGGTCGCTCCGTTCCATTCAGATCGTCATTGATTCCTGTTCCTCTCTGGACGAAAAGCGGGGCGGTAACCCTCCTTAACTTTAGTTCAGCTGCCAGGTTCTGCTCAAAGAAATCTTTAACCATCTTAATGGCCCGTTCACTCTCTTTTAAAGTGAGTATTGATTTGTAATTACTGGGAATGTAAAGTTTCATAGATCTCTGTTTTGTAGTACTGTAGTGGCTACAAATAACAGCATAAAAAACCAGATTGTAAAACGGGTATTAGTGGAAGAAGGTCACATCGCCGGCCATCACTTCCTGCGATCCGTCTCTATAGCTTACCCAGGCCTTGTATACATATACCCCCGGCTCCACCAGTTCGCCTGAAAGCAGGTAACCATCCCAGCCGACGTAAACACTGTTGGTTTCCCAGATCATTTCTCCCCAGCGGGTGTAGATGAGCATGCGTAGTTCAACTGCATTCTCCATGTGTGGATGAAATATGGTATTGTCAATGGCATTCTCACCCCAGTTCCCCCCCGAAGGTCCGGTTCCATTCCATACAAAAGCGTTGGGAAATACGGTAGAGCCTTCACCCTCCATAACATTGATCAATTTTTCCTGGATCAGTGAATCGGGACAGTTTTGATCGCTCCAAACATACAGGGAAACCGTGAAGATTCCTGGTTCCTTATATACATGTGCCGGATTTTCATCGCTGGATGTGTTTCCATCTCCAAAGTCCCACAGGAATCTGTTGCCATCAAGGGAGTTATTGAGGAATTTGAATACCTGTTTCAGATTCTTGGCCTCACGGGGATAGGCCTCGAATAGTGCTTTTGGACTGGGATGGACCAGTATGATCTGTTTGGCAGTATCTGTTCCGGATAAACCATACGCTACCAGTTCTACCTGATGCGCCTTACTTTGCCAGAATTTATGTTTGGGTGATGCTTCTGTTGAGTAGCTGCCATCGTCAAAATTCCAGACATAGGAGTCAGCATACACACTTTGATTTTTGAAAGTGACATCCAGGGGTGGACAGCCCGAGGTATCGGGCTCGAATATGGCCTGCGGTGGAGGTGGTGTGATCTGGATTTGCTTGCTAATACTGTCCCGGCAGTAGGGGCTGAAGGTTAGTAACTCCACATCATAAAGGCCCCAGTTCTCGTAAGTATGCTGTTCCGGATCTTTTTGTGAATCCGAGTTGCCATCACCGAAATTCCAGTAGTAGGACCAGTTTCCAGGAGAACTCAGGTTGATCAGTTCGATCTCCGAATCAGGAAAGTCCTGAACCACTGGGTTCACGAAAAAATCGGCCACCGGAGTCGGATAGATGATTATACTATCACTCAGTAAATTCGTACATCCAAAGTCTGTCTCCACGATCAGCTGGATATGATATACTGTATCAGTTCTTTGAAACACATCATTATAGTCGAAGTGATAGGTATGGCTTACAAGCATGTTGGGAGTCATCTGCAAATTGCCATCGCCAAAGTCCCAGGTATACATGGAGTAGCCTTCCACACTTTCAAATTCCACTTCAACCGGGCTGCACAAATCATCATAGCTCGCTGTGAATTGTGCGACCGGCATGGGATGGACCTCCATATTCAGTGTGTCGAACAGCTCTGTTTCGCAGGTATTATTGCCATGGTACTCGATGATTTTCACCAGATTGTATTGATTCAGTCCGGCCTCGTTGTTCAGGAGAATAGGGACTGTGCCATTTGAAAGATTAACCAGAGTATCCCGAATTCCCTGCACTTCCAGGATCAATTCGAAGGTGGAGTTCTCGGATCCGTCGATCAATATTTCGGCAGTGGATTGGTTATCTGCAGTTTGACACCATGCTCCATCGGAAGTCAGGAATTCAGCGAAGGGAGGTTCCATCACATCAAGTTCCACGGTATCGATGCCCACACAACCGTTTGCATCAGGAACACTTTCGAAGGCGATGATATGATTTCCCGGTCCGGCAACAGTGGGATCAAATAGTCCGGTGTTGCTGTTAGTGATACCATTGCCGGTCCATGTGCCTAAGGCTGATGCAGCTTCCAGGTCATAGGGACTGTCATAGCTGCAGAATGGATCGACGGGAGTAATAGTGCCATCGGGTCCCGGTCTGACCACAATATCTTCCGTATCTGTGGATGAACAGTCATTTCCAGCGGTCACCACATAGCTAATGGTGTGGGTGCCATTGCCTGCAATACGGGGGGAGAATTCACCAGTGCTTGCATTGATAATCCCCGGACCGCTCCAGGTACCACCTTCCGTTGCAGCGCTCAGGTTTATGTTATTATCAAACTCGCATAAAGTATCCACGGGAGTGATAGTAGCATCGGGAATGTCCACAATTCTAATCACAGAGCGATCCGTAACAGGGTCAGATGTTGGATAAGGATTGCAGTAATTCCAATAACGTAGTTCAACCTCGAATTCCTGGCCAACGAGTTTGTCATTTGCGATTGAAATGGGTAGACTTTGCTCATTGGAGCCTGTTACCGGTCCGGTAAGCTCAATAACAGGTCCGGCAAAAGGATAAACACCTGCCACCCCATCTACCAATACAGGGGCACCTGTCATGCTATTATTAGTGCCATAAACCCATTGAATCCATCGTGTTCGGTTGTTTGGTACATCTTCTTCCTGTGGAGGAACGCAATTAAAAAGTGTATTATCATCAAATTGCATGATAGCGGCATTTCCAACACAGATGGGATATACATCGGGAGATGCATTGACCCTTCCTCCATTACTATTGTCATTGTCCCATACGGTTACAATCTGCTCCTGTGCTGAGGAGGTACAAATCTCCCCATTTACTACCAGGGTTGCTATTGGCCTGTGATTGCATATGTCATCTTCGGATATATAGGTATGTGATGCAATGACCTGCCATTCGCTTATGGTGTCATTGATCTCGGTGGCTACGATGGTTTCGCTATCTCCATCATCCCAGTCAAAATGGATTTCCACCAGGGTCCCTGCATCATTCACATCCACGTAGCTAATTTCCCAGGTTACTACCTGCACGGGGGAACAGAGTTGATCCGGATTGATATCATTGGCCTTGGACCTTATATTACAATCCTGTCCATACCCGAAAGTTGGTATCAAAACCAGCACGCATACGTAGAATAGCCAATAAGACCTCATATATGAAATATTTCCAATATAGCTCCTTTACATGAATGAACGATTATCTTCCATAAACGTTGCATGAGGTGTGATAAAATGCATAATTTTTTTGATTAAGGTTTATTTACTATTTTGATAAGCAAAATCTTAACGATGATTAGAAATACCACTTTTGCTCTCACAATTTTTCTCCTGTTCTGGGGATGCACTTCCCCAACGAACAACTGGAACCAGTACCTGGGCCCAAACAGAGATGCAAGCATTGACGATGTAGAAATCCTTGAGTCCTGGCCTGAAGAGGGGCCGGCAGAGTTGTGGTCCTTCCCATTAGGGGCAGGATATGGAGGTGTAAGTATTTTCGATGACGAGGTTTTTGTGCTGGATCGTGATCCCGGGCTTAGGGATATTTTGAGGTGCATTGACCTTGAATCAGGAGTAGAGAAGTGGAATTTCTCAT
Source organism: Bacteroidota bacterium (assembly GCA_003648635.1). GTDB lineage: Bacteria > Bacteroidota > Bacteroidia > Bacteroidales. The sequence goes on from QMPQ01000068.1 coordinate 4,085, forward strand.
ACGAGGCTTCAGGAGAGTTGCCCTTCCCCGGATCCAGGGCTGTTCCCACAGTGGATAATGTGCGCGTATGGACTGTGGGTCCCCATGGCCATTTTTACTGTTTTGACAAAGAGAGCGGTCAGCCTCTTTGGGACCACAACATCCTGAAGGAGTTTGACGCAGAACTTCCTACCTGGGGTGTATCCCAATCGCCGGTTATTTTTGAAGACCTGGTGATAGTTGCACCCAGTGGCGCCGGAGCCGGGGTGGTGGCCTTTGATAAAATAACTGGTGAACTGCTATGGAAAAGCCGGCCCCTAAGCGGGCATAATTTTCATGTTTCTCCCATACTGGCAAGTTTTGGAGGCATCGAGCAGCTTATTATGATCAGTCCCTTTGATAGGAGCGACTCCACTTATACACAGGAAGTGGTATCCTTTGATGCCAGAACAGGAGAAGAGCTCTGGCAATATCTGGGCTTACGTTCTTTTGCAACCATTACACCGGCTACTATAATTGATGAGAAGCGACTCTTCCTGACCGATTGTTCCTATGATGGTGCCTATGATCCGGTATCCATAATGATTGAGATCACAAAGGATGATGATGAATTTGTTGTGAAGGAACTATATCTCACAGAGGAGGCGGGAAGTAAGATGCACCCGGCTCTGCTGTATGAGGATCACCTCTATCTGAACCATACAGGGAATCCGGCTCAGATGATGTGCCTCACCCTGGATGGAGAACTGGTCTGGGAAAAGGACTCGGCCCCTAATTTTGAGCTGGGTGCCATGATACAGGTTAATGGACTGATCCTTAATCAGAATGGGAAAAATGGGGATATCCATTTGATAAAGCCCTCAACGGAAGCGTACCAGGAACTGGGAAAGGCCTCCTTTTTCGATTCAAAAAAATCCCAGGCCTGGGCACCTCTGGCATTTAGTCAGGGCAAGCTGATTATCAGGGATCTGGAGAAAATGGTTTGTATCGATCTCACGCAGGCAGCTCATTAAAAATATTCCTGTAGAAAGCGCACGAAATTCAGATGCATAATGTTCCGGATATCCTCTCCGGAATAGCCTTTAGCCCGGAGTAAATCAGGTAGTTTTTGAAGGTCGGCAATGGTATCCAGGTCATGCGGACACTGTTCTGTGCCATATCCACCATCCAGGTCGCTTCCAATGCCCGCATGCAGGGAGTTGCCGGCCAGCTGACAGATATGGTCGATGTTATTGACCATGATATCAAGAGTCACATTCCGCTTTACAGGATCTGACTCTCCCCGTACCCAATCGGGTACCATCATCCATGCATCCAGCGCCAGGCCGATGACTGCCTTGCGACTGATCAGCTCCAGGATCATCTCGTCACTGAACTGGCGATTGTGATCTACAAACTTGCGGCAATTGTTGTGGCTGGCCCAGATGGCCCCTTTATAGATATCCAGTGCGTGCCAGAAGGCATCATCGTTCAGGTGGGTCATATCCAGGATCATATCCATGTGCTCCATGGTCCTGAGGAGTTCCACTCCCCTCGAATTGAGCTTGCCGCCTGAATCGGTGCCATTGGCATAGACACCAGGGCCGTAGTGGGCGGGACCAATGGCCCTGAGCCCATCTTCATAGGCCTGCTCCAGATGTTTCATGGAGATAAGCGAGTCGGCCCCTTCAAGACTCAGCATATAGCAAATGGGGCTATGCTCATCCGGATTTTTCCAAAGTGCCAGGCTCTCATTTAGCGATTTTGTACTGGTGATCTGCTTCATCTCACCTCTTTGCTCCATGCTGCGGTACCACTGCAACTGACCCTGAGTATGTGCCCATGCCTGCTCCTGTGAGTACCATCCGGGAATGGGACCGCCAGGTTTAACCACTCTGCCAATCTGTGTGGCAACCACTATTCCGACTCTCCCTTCTCTCAGTGCAGGGAAGGAGACGGTATTGCGACCCCTGTCGGGCTTGTCGCACATCCCTTCCTCACTCTTGCGTATCTGCTCCACGCTCCATCGTTGATCGCGGTTCCACTCCATGGCATTCATGGAGATATCCAAGTGGGAATCAAAGATCAGCTTAAGATGTTCCTTGTCTGAATTCATTATAAAGGATTTAAAGTGGATAGCTCCGCTTCCTCGCAACAAGCTTCCAGGTTTCTGTTACCAGCTGGTTTCGAACTATATATGCTTCTTCATGCAGGGCCATGGTCGGACAGATATGGGAAGGAAGCGCATAGACTACATCTCCAATGGAGAGGTGCTCGGTTTTGCCGGATCTAAGGACCAGGTGTTCCTCACTGTGATTAATCACCTCATCCGTTTCCAGCTCCAGGAAATGCAGCCTTGGATGTGCCATTTCAGAGGCAATGGACTTGTAACCCAGATCCAGACAGACTTGCCCCATGGGTTTGCTGATCACCCGCCCAGCTACCACAGCTGCGGGCAGGAAATCAAGATCTGGAATAGTTCTTTTATACCCCGCATCCCAGAGCAAGGGCGTTCCCGGACACAGAGTTCGCTTTGGGTAGGCAGCATGAATGGGGAAGGTGGGTGTTCCACCACAGGCGAGTTCTCCCACTTCTATACCTCCCTGTTCCAGTTGACCCAACAAAGAGCTCACTGCTTCAAAATCGCGGTCGCAATGCAGCTTCCGCTCTGCAGGATCAATCTCATGTATATGCCCGTCATAAATGTGTAGTCCCCTGAACTTAAGATTCCGGCTCTTCACGATGGTGGAGATTAGAGGGTATGCCTTTTCCGGATCAATCCCGGTACGGTGCATCCCATTATCGATATCCACAAAAAGGTCCACCTGTTTCCCCCTTTTACGAGCTTCATTTTCAAGGAGCATGAGGGCCGTTTCTGAATCGACAGTCACCGATAGCCTGCTCTCCGGGAAGCGATCCAGCAGGTCGAGCCACATTTTAATTCCCGGACCAAGCAAGGGGTAGGCCAGCAGGATATCAACTCCACCAGCACCAGCCACCATAGCAACTTCAGATAATGTTGCACATTTGAATCTGCTTATGCCCAGCTGCAACTGAAGGTTAACAACTTCGCCTAGTTTGTGTGTTTTCACGTGTGGACGCAGTCGTTCAGCACTTCCTGCCATATGGATCATCCTGCGGATATTCTCCTTAATACGATCTGGAAAGAGCAGCATGCAGGGAGTGGCAATGGATGATTCGTTTGCTGGCTTATACCACATCAGATCAGTCATTTCAAGCTTTAGTGTAGTTCGAATATAGCCTCAATCTCTACTGCGATATTGCCGGGAAGAGTCATTCCCACTGCACTTCGGGCCCCTTTGCCATGTTCTTCACCAAAGACATCCACCATGAGTTGACTGAATCCGTTTATGGTTTGCGGATGTTGCTCAAACTCGGGGTAGCAGTTGACCATCCCCAGAGTTTTAATGATGCGCTTGATTTTACCAAGATCGCCTATCTGAACTTTGATGGTAGATAGCATGGTCAGTCCTACCTGACGTGCAGCAAGTATCCCTTCCTCCAGGCTTAGATCTTTCCCCACCTTTCCCTTAATAAGTTCCCCATCGCTTTGAACGGGACCCTGACCGGATACATAAAGGATTTTGTCAGTTATCACAACCGGATAATAGATTCCTAAGGCAGACGGGGCAGGAGGAAGCTCCAGTCCCAGAGCTTTAATTTTTTCTTCTACTTGACTCATAAGGCAAAAATTTGTTTCTAAATAAAAATATCCAGGACAAGCACCCCGGCAAGTCCGACCACTCCAATAATGGTCTCCATCACCGTCCAGGTGGACAGAGTCTCCTTTAATGTAAGGTTGAAATATTCTTTAAACAACCAGAATCCGCTATCATTTACATGCGAGAGGACAAGGCTTCCCGCACCTATGGCCAATACCATCAACTCAGGCGATACGGTCGGGTCCGATACCAGGGGGAGCACGATGCTGGCTGCTGTCATGGCTGCCACGGTGGCGGATCCTACAGATACACGAATAGCTGCTGCTATTAGCCAGGCCAGGATTAGCGGTGAGGCTCCGGATTGAGCCAGTATCTCACCCAGGTATCCAGAGATGCCACTGGCCACCATGACTGCCTTAAGAGCTCCGGCACCAGCTATAATCAGCAGGATCATAGCAATGCTGGAGATGGAGTGGGTCAGATCGTTCATTACATCTTTCATCTTATTCCCATTGCGCAGGGACAGGGTAAAGAGGGCAAAAAGCAGAGAGAGTAACATGGCAATTACCGGATTGCCTATTCCCCTGACAATAGCATATAGGCCTGTTGATTGATCCAGAAATTGAGCGATAATTTCTGACAGACCGATAAGGATCACAGGCATCAGGGCTGCAAGTATGCTAAGAAGGGTAGAGGGCAGTTCATCATCGGGTATCTCCTGCTCTCCAGTGAATTCCTTTAAGGGAGTCGCTTTGATTTTTTTGAATCGGGGTGAGAGCAGGGGGCCTGCCACCAGAATTGTTGGAATGGCGACTATGATTCCCAGCAGCATAGTGCGTCCCATATCGGCCCCAAACATATCTGCCATGGCTGTAGGTGCCGGGTGAGGCGGAAGAAAACCATGGGTAACAGAGAGTGAAGCCAGCATGGGGAGGCCAATAAAGATCAGCGGTAAACCGGTGGCTGCTGCCATGGTAAAAACAATGGGAATCAGGATTACAAAGCCCACTGAGTAGAACATGGGAATACCCACAATAAAGCCGGCGACCATCAGGGCCCAGTGAATTCTTTTGAGACCAAATGATGCTATTAGTGTTTTAGTGATTCGTTGTGCAGCACCGCTATCGGCAATAATCCGGCCCAGCATGGCTCCGAACCCCAGGATCAGGACCAATAGACCCAGGGTGTCTCCAATCCCCTGCTTCAGTGCTTCTACGGTATCGTCAAGGGAGAGCCCCATGCTTAGTCCCACGAACAGGGTAACGATAATAAAGGCGATAAAGGCGTTGATCTTGCCTACTGTTATAAGCAGCAGAAGCAGGATAACACCAATGATAACAATCAGAACAGGCATGCTTGACTTTCCTTTATGAAAAAATTAAAGGTAAACAATTCTATTTGAAGAGTTATGGGTTCTTTTTAGTGGTTGTTGCTCAATTCAAAGGCGTCAATAATGCGTTTCCCTTCCAGCAGGCAAGACTACCTTATTAAAGATCTCTCCATCCATCCTTCTTAACCAGGTGGTAAAGGTCTTTTTGTCTGCTTCCAATAGGATGAGCCGGGCTCCGTTCAGCGGACGGGATCCATAGCTATTCCCGCCAGAAAAATATCCATAACATAAGGCTATATTATGGAGCTGTGCCACATAGTTGTTAACGTGATCATGGCCCACAAAAGTTCCCAGTACATTACTCTGAAGCACCATCTCTGCGAACATTCCGGTGTTTATTTTTGGTGAGCACTCTTTCTCCTTTCTTTTGCCGACCTTAAATTCTCCATGATCAAAGGCCTGGGCATATTCGGGAAGTGGTATATGGAAGAACAGGAGTGCCTGGGCATCGGGATTGTTTGCCAGCCACTTTTCATTGCTTTCACTGAACCACCTGATCTGCGACTGGTCAAACCAGCCATAGCCTTCAACTCCCCGGTCCTTTGCCAGAGAATAAGATCTGGAATCCATACAATAGATCAGTTTCTCAGCTATTCCTTTTTGATTGTACACAGGCAGCATGTTATTCCCAACACCTTCAACTTGCATGCCTCCTTCGTCAGATAGGACACAATATGGCCGTTCTGTCAAATAGGTCAATAGTTCTTCCCTGGAGGTTTCAGCTTCATCCTCATGATTGCCAAATGTAACGGTATAGGGGACTTTATAGCCAATTAGAAGATCAGTTAATACTTCCCAGCTCTTAATGGTCGGTTTCCCGGTTACAATATCACCTGTTAGAATGACCAAATCCACTTGCTCTGCCTCCAAAACCGCTTCAATATTATCCAGGACCTCCTGCGAGTTTTCACCTCCGATATAAAAATGGGTATCCGTAAACTGAGCAATCGTAAAGTTCCCGTCATCTTTGAATTGCAATTTAATTTCTTGCGCAGAGAGTTTCAGGCTGGATGAGGACAGAAGTATAGCAATAGCTATAAATAAAACACGCGGGAAATAGTATTTCATGTTTATGGAAGAATTACTTAATATCTCTGAATTTCATGGAGATAACTTCACCCTCCTGGGCATCGATCTTGAATATCTTGTAGAGGACTGTTTTCCCTACCAGCAGGGAGCTTGCAACAGAATTGGAGACTCCTTCATAGCTAATGGTGACAAACCAGTGGGCCTTATCCGCGGTCATTTCCACTTCTTCAAGTTGAACATTCTCTGCATCCGGAAAAAAGGATACCAGGTACTCTTTTGCTTTATCAGTGGCCTCTTTTACATTTATCATACTCTAAAGATAGGGAAAACTGATAGTCTCACCAGTTACAGGTGGTGATATAATTGATATTGGGACTGAAGCCCTGAAGTACAGTAATACCCTCAGGCGGGAAGGGGAGGGTCCAGACACATACTTCAATGAGCATAGGCATATTGTCGACGCCGATTAATGTGAGAGCAGTATGCTTTGAGATATCCAGTCTGGTAAGCTGGTTTCCGCAGGAGACCATTAAGGTTAAGCCTGTGTTGGCTGACAGATCCAGGCTGGTGAGCAAGTTGTTTTTACAGAACAGTTTTACCAGGGACTGGTTATGAGAGATATCAATTTCCGGCAGTAGGTTTTTGCTGCATATAACTTCCTCCAGCAGCAAGTTGTTGGAGAGATCCAGTGAGGTGAGTTCACAATAGGTACACTCCAGATACCTTAAAGCCCTGTTTTCTGACAAATCCAGGCCTGAAAGGGGGTTCAGGGTGATGGTCAGGGAGTCGAGCTGAATGAAGGCTTCAAGTCCTGTCAGATCAGTTATTCCTGAAGGCGGTATTAGCAGGGCCTCTGTGGCTTCAGCTTCCGGGTAGCTTATCTGACCATCTCCGTTCTTGTCAACACCTTCAGCAATCAATACATACAGAAAGGCGCTATCAGGGATCTGAACAATCTCCTCCTGTGTGGAATTATCACATCCGGCAAACAGGCCTATGGCTATTAATAGGACTGATATTCTTCTAAAAACTGATTGCATTTTCCAAGGCAGAAGCGCTAGTAGTCTTCCTCCTTCAGCTTCATATAGGACTGTGGATGGAGGCATGCCGGGCAGTTTTCCAATGCTTTTGCGGACTCGTATACATAACCGCAGACCATACATTTCCACCACACTTTGCCGTCTTTCATAAAGACCTTGTCTTCGGAAACATTCTGAAGAAGCCTCAGGTAACGATTCTCATGTTCGGCTTCCACCTTGGCTATCATTTTAAACGCTGCTGCAACCTTGGGGAATCCCTCCTCTTTGGCTATCTCTGCAAAAGTGGGGTAGAGGTCTGTCCACTCTTCATTTTCACCTTCAGCAGCCGCCTTCAGGTTCTCAGCAGTGGTTCCGACTATACCTGCAGGGTAGCTTGCAGTGATCTCCACCACACCTCCCTCAAGGAAGCTGAAAAAACGCTTGGCATGGGCCTGTTCTTCCTTGGCGGTTTGTAAAAAAATAGCAGAGATCTGCTCAAATCCCTCTTTTTTGGCTTGCTTGGCAAAGAACTCGTAGCGGTTCTTGGCCTGTGACTCTCCTGCGAATGCTTTCAGCAGGTTCTGTTCAGTTCTTGTTCCTTTTAGTGAATTTTCCATTTTAAGTTTCTTTATAGTTTAATAAATTCTGATTTCTCTTCTCCGCAGACCGGGCATTCCCAATCGTCGGGTAAATCGTCAAATTTCACATCCTCCTTCTCATCGTCGTAGATATAACCGCAGGCGGGGCATTCATACTTTGCAAAAGTCTCTCTCTCAGCGACTTTCTCCAGCTTGGACTTATCTATATAGGTAGGTGCATTTTTGGGAGCTACACCCTTCTTCTCCTTCCGGTAGTGCTCGTAGGTGAGCGGGTCTGTGCTGTCATCCAGTACCTCGGAATGAACAAGTTCTCCAATGAACATCAGGTGGGTGCCCACATCGATGGTTTCAACTACTTTGAATTCCAGGATTGCAATGGCATCATTCAGAACTATGGGTACCCCGGTTTCCCCGTATCGGACATCCATTTCTTTCAGCTTATCTGTGTCTTTCCCACTTTTATATCCGAAAGTACCAATGGTTCCGACCCCGGCATCTTGTTGAAGGACCGAAACTGAAAATACACCCGAAGACTGGATAAGTCCGACCGTATGGTTATCCTTGTTGCAGCATGTAGCAAAGCGTGGAGGGTCGGAAGTGACCTGGAATACAGTGTTGGAGATATAGCCGTTCCCCTTCTCCTTTGAGCCTGAACATACGATGTAAAGACCGTAGGAAACTTTGAAAAACGCATTGTAATCAATCATGTTGGTGGTATTTTATTTTGTACTAAAGTTAGGGCATTGACAGCTAATCGCAAGCTTTAGGTGCTGATTTTAACTTAGACCAGTTTTAGATAAAGGGGCCATCCCACCTTAGCTGTGAAATGGCCCCTGAAGTTAGGTATCCGACTTGTTAGAGCTCATACCAGAAGGCATCCCTCAAAACTTCCAGGCTCTTGGGCACAGCTTCCATTGGATCGGCTTTTCCTTCCATCTCCAGGGAGATATACCCCTTGTAGTTATGCTTGCGCATGATCTCACCGATACGTGGGTAATCCAGGTCCAGGCTATACCATTTCCCACCTCCATAATAGGTTTTGGCCTGCATCAGGTAGGTGTCTGGTGCAAGCTGTTCCAGCTTGTCGTAGGGATCTTCAAGGAAGTTTCCGGTATCGAGGGTGACCTTCAGCCAGGGCGAGTCAATGGCATCCACGATGCGCATCACTCCCTCTGGTAAACGTCCCAGTCCCCAGTGATTTTCCAATCCCAGAACTACTCCGCATTTTTCTGCAGTGGGCATGACCTTTTCAAGAGAATCAATGACCCATTTGAAACCGTCCTCATCGGTATAGCCTTCCAGGCTTGGCTCAATGCCTCTGTTCTCCATCAGGTGGTCAAAGTTTCTACTGGTTCCCCAGCGGCCGGTATTGATCCGCATGGTGGGTATGCCCAGCTGGTACGCCAGTTCAATCTGGTGAATGGTCAGGTCAATGTTTTCCTGTCGTTTATCTGCTTCGGGATAGACATAGCCCTGGTGAGTGGAAAAACCCATCAGGTCGAGTCCGCTATGAAAGGCTCTTTTTTTCAAGTTGTTCAGATAAGATGTTTCCTCTGAAGCCATCTGTACCAGCAAAAGTTCCACACCATCAAAACCCATGGCGGCTGCATGGTCGATAATCTCCTCAAGAGGTGGTTCGCCTTTAGGTTTGTTGAATTGCCAGAAGGAGTAAGTGGATACCCCGATGGGGTTATGCCTGATCTTAAGCTTTGATTCTTCAACCGGAGTGGATGTTTCTCCTCTAGTGCATCCTGCAAGTGTGGTTCCTGCTGCAGCGAGGGCGCCCGCCTGTAAAAAGTTTCGTCTGTTAATCATGTTCAATTGTAAGTTGGTTTATAAGTGCTGAAATTTCATTCAGATGTAATTTAAAATGGCGGGGATAATCGGCAATCATCTCCCTGAGAGTAACTCGTTCCTTCAGGGCCGAGATCCACTGTTGGTTCAGCCTGGATTCATCCACATGCCTTATGAGGTGGACCATATGTCGGTTCACCGCTGCCCAGAGCCTGACCAGCTCGCCCCAGTCCTCCTCCTGGAAGTTCTGAATGGCGATCCATCGGTCGTTATTACCCAGGTTTGCATAATCGGGATAGTTCACCGGGCTCTTCTGGTAGTGCATATGGACAAGCCGGTGTGTATTATTGGTAGCTGAGTCCACCATATGTCCAACGATTTGCCTGATACTCCTGTTCTGACTGTTCTTCCTGTTTGTGATGGTACCCTCCGGCAGGGCTGCCAGTTTTGCTTCCCAGGCTGAAATAAGCCTACTTAGGTCTTCACTAATCTGCTGGAACTCCACTATCATATTCCTGCTTTTTCAAAAAGAATAATGGGCCAGCATAGAAAGGTACGCCGGTTCAAACTCTTACTCATGATACTTTTGAATGGGAAACTACTGGTATTCTATAAAATTGAATTTGATACCCAGGCGACCTTCCATAATCTCACCAAGTTCCAGAAGTTCAGGATCATCAAATTCAAAGTAAAAGTTGACAGCCACCTCTTTGTCTCTGTCCTGGAGAGGTTTAAATAATCTCATAATATCAAATACACTCTGAACGGAAGCAGTATCCACATACTCTAATTTCAGATCCACCGTGGTCTTATCCAAGGGATTCTTAATATAATCCTCCACCCATTCCACTATGGGTTGAAAAAATTTCCGGGGATCAGACAGGATTGAATTCCCGGAAAGTTTGAAGTAGCCAGGAGAGCATTCTACTTCGAGAGATTTTTTGGTGGGTTCGATACTGATATTATCCATATAACAATATTAATCTTTTTCAATTTCAATACCAAACACCGTCATAATTTCATGCGCTTTGTTCAGGTTTAATTCTGTTAGCGGGTCTTTGTCATTCTGGAGATTCAAATGCCTGAGTTTCATTAAAAGGTCTCTCCAGATGGCAGGATCTTCATTGCACAGGATGGTTATGAATTTTGCCATATTTGGCAGAGTGTTGTGCGGAATTACCTCTTTAAGCTTCTCAATAAAACCCAATTCGTGAAGAATGGCAACTTTCAGGTTAATGTCGTCAATTCGTCCAGGCATATCCTGATCATCGTCCACAGGAATCTCAAGTTCAACCTGGGCTCTCAGATATTCCATCAACTTCACGTAGTAGGTGAGGGTGACCATTTCGTTGTAGATGGCGTAGGTTTTAAAAAATGTGGACGCGCTAGCTTTCTTATTGAAGTAGTTATAAATATCCTCCAGCTTGAAATAGTTTACGAAAAGGTACTTCCAGTTTTCTGATCGTTTGTCTTCAAGCAGACTCCGGTGTTTATCAATGTACATGGAAGCGTTGGAGTAGCATGTGGCCAAAAACTTGCTCCTTGCATCGGTGTTTTGTTCATTGTCGAAAAGGAACCTCTCAATCGTACTGATCTCATTTACCGCTTTGCCCCTGGATGCACCATCCACCAGGAAGTCAAATTCGCGGATCATTTTATTGATCTTCTCAATATTCGGCAGGAAAATTTTGGTATCATTAAAGGGGTCCTGTCTTTCAATGATAATATTCTGCTTCAGGCATAATTCTTCCAGTTCTGCCTTTGATAGCTTTAAAGATTCCTCTCCCATAGATCTAGTTTATTGGTGTTAGGGATGCAATAATCGAAATTACTCTTTTTTATCGTAAAATCAATAGGCCTGAGATGGAATGATAAGGAGCCTGATTTCAGGAAAAAAAAGTAAAATTCACTCCTCCGTATTTGCGGTGCTGAAGAAAACGGGAGTGGGCTGTAAAGGAGTAATAGCCAGGGTGTTCAAGTATAAATATGCCTCCTTTATTCAGAACTTCTGTGCTAAATATGAGGTCGGGAAGCTCTGTCAGACCTGTGTGATCGAAGGGTGGATCTGCAAAAATTAAATCGAAGGCTTGAGTTGGTTTCTTCAGGTACTTGAAAGCATCAGCCCTGATAATGGTCACCTGCTCCATCTGCATGCCCCTGCAGGTATCCTGAATAAATTTGAAGTGCAAGGGTGCCATCTCAATGGCAAGCACCGATCGCGCTCCCCTGGAGGCAAATTCATAGGCGATGCTGCCTGTACCAGAGAAAAGGTCAAGTACATCCAGGTCTTCGATATCGTATTGGTGAATCAGGATGTTAAAGAGGCCCTCTTTTGCAAAATCGGTGGTGGGTCTGGCCTTGAAATTTGCAGGTGGACGAATCTGCTTGCTTCTGAATATGCCGCTTATTATACGCACTTGCTGCCTTCTGAAAGAATCATGTAACGAAGGGTCTGCTCCTTGCTTAGATGCTCCAGGTAATATGGCGTAGAGATTACATTTCTAATATATTTTACCAGGAGCTCTTTTAGTGGGTGTTCTTCATGTATGATGCCGGAAAGATAGACAGGGATGGTTTCAGGATCAAGACCAAGCTGCCTCATTGTGTTTAGGGTGTGATAAATAAAATCGGAGGGATCATTCAGTGAATAGCGGTTTAACAATTGCACCCGATCACCGACAATTACCAGGATATCCAGCGTGTGATCCTGCACTTCAGCCATAAGAACACCTCGCTGGTGGTCACTTGCTTTGACCTGATCTGAAAGGGATAAAAGGCACTCGGCCATATGAAGAATTTTCACATCTCCGGCAAACCTGTTGCCCAGTCCAATAATCTTATCCGGCACTGCATAGATCATATGGAAATCCCGATTTTTTACGATTCGGTCAAAAACTCTGTCATTTTTATCCAGAGAGCAGATCTTTTCAAGGATCTCCCGATTCTTATCAACATTGAAAAACTGCCTGGGAAGCAGTGTGACAGCCATCGAGTCTGTAATCAGCACTGTCTCTCCTTCAAACGAGAGTAGTCCGTCCTCATCCAGTATCCGGCCGCATTCTGTAACCAGCTCTTCAACAGGAACAGAGCCTTCAAATTTGTATTGTTTCAGATAAACAGGAGTGTAACTGGCATCGGAGATTAAAACAGAAAATCCATCCGGAGCAAACCGGATGGATTGATGGCCTTTTAACCGAATATCTTGCGTAATACTATTCGATATTACATTCTCTACCTGCATCAGTGCCAGGGAGATTACTCCCAGTTGCCTGTGAGGGTTCCTTCTACCATGGATCCGAATTTTACACCTTCAAATCCAACGATCTTCATCCGCTCGTCTTTGTAGTTTACAACGAGTTGTCTGTCCATCTCATTTAGCAGGTCATCGTAGAGGCAAAAAGTTTCAACTACCTGTACAGTCAGGTTCGAACTTGTGAGCAGCTCACCAGCATCCATTTCAAAGGTAACTCCTTCTGTAAATGGAACGTAGCGTAAAGAGTCAGTAGCGAATCCTGGATTGAAAAGCGAATCCAGAACTGGAACATGCATGTTTACCCGGCTGATTACACCCTCTTTCAAGGCCTTTTCACGCGCTTTCTCAAAACCCAGCTCATCGAGCCACTCTTCCGGAATGTCACCATCCGCTTTTACAACAGTAAACGAGCCCGTATCGACAAAAGCGATCAGAGTATCGAAACTAGCTGTATACTTCTTATAGACATCTTTGTAAGCTTTCTGAGCGTCTCTGATGTCAATAAGTCTGTCGATGGTAGCCCGTTCTCTGGTTTCAACTTCCTGGTTAAACCTGATCGGTTCCATGATGCTTTCAACAATCAGATACCCTAAGACGATGATTACTAATACGAATAGAATCTGGATTACTCTTCTCATGGGGTATTCTTTTAGCGTTTGCGAACAAATTTAGTAAAAAAAATAAATTAAGTATTTTTAATTGCGCAATAATTCGAAGAGATGCTGAGAAATTTTATAAGTGAAAGGCTGTTAGAAAATCTTGATTTTCAACCAACTTTGGGTCAGGAAGATCTGATCCGCGAGCTTGGACACTTCCTTGCTTCTGAAGATACTAGCGAAATAATGCTGGTGAAAGGCTACGCCGGTACGGGAAAAACCACTCTTGTAAAAAGCCTGGTTAAAACTTTGAG
>QMPQ01000069.1 GCA_003648635.1 Bacteroidota bacterium
AATGCAGTATTCAGGCTTTCCAAATTCCTTCCGGCCCATTTTCGAAGGGTCGTTTTTCCCAGGGTGGGAATGCTCCTTTTGGTGGCAAAGCCGAGCATACGTTTCAGCAAGGAAGAAGTGAGCTTAGCTGTTGCAAACCAGTTAAATAGAGCTGGGAATAACATCCCCAGACTGTTTATCCGGGAGATATTTGCAATTAGTAAGCTTCGAATGGGAATTCGATGATGCTCATACCAGTGTTGCAAGAACTCGGCCTTAATCTTGGCCATATCCACGCTGGAAGGACACTCAGATTTACATGCCTTACAAGAGAGACAGAGGTCCAGTACCTTATAGATATCAGCCTGATCAAAGGGATTTTTCAGGTCCTTTCTGGAGAGCAGTTCACGCAAAACATTGGCTCTGGCACGTGTGGTGGCCATCTCATCTCTGGTGGCCATGTAAGAGGGACACATGGTTCCTCCCGTAATCTCAGTCTTCCTGCAATCGCCTGAGCCATTGCACTTTTCAATAAGTCCCATTAAACCACCCTCATTGGAATAGTCGAAATAGGTGTTGAATTCCGGCGACTTGTGACCTGCCTCATACCGAAGGAAAGAATTCATGGGAGGTGTATCGATAATCTTTTCTGTGTTGAAGATTCCCTCCGGATCGAAAAGCTTCTTAACCTGCTTGATCAGTTCAAAATTGCGATCCCCCATCATAAGAGGAATAAACTCTCCGCGCAGCCTTCCGTCCCCATGTTCACCACTCAGTGATCCCTTGTATTTCTTGACCAATTTTGCACTCTCCAGGGCAATGTCATGGAAGAGTTGAATGTGCGCTGCATCTTTAAGATTCAGAATGGGACGGAGGTGGAGCTCCCCCACTGAAATATGTGCATGGTAAACACACTTAAGCCCGTAATTTTCAAGTAGTTGATTAAAGTCTGTAATGTAGTCTTCCAGCACTTCCACATGGACACTGGTATCTTCAATAACCGACACCGGTCTCCCTTCTCCGGGGATGTTTGACAGGACTCCCAGACCTGCTTTTCGAAGGGCCCAGACCTTCCCGATATCACTGCCTGTAAGCACTGGAAAATGAATCCCCATTCCGGCCGCTCTCATCTCCTTTTCCATGGTCACGATACGTTGATGCAGAACCGACTCATCGCTGTCCACAAGCTCTACGATCAACACTGCACCAGGGTCGCCTGATAGAAAGAAACGGTTCTTACGCTGGGTCAGATTCCCTTTGGTACATTCCAGAATGGTTTTATCCATCAACTCCACTGCAGTTGGAGCATGCTTGAGGGCAAATAAGTTTCCCCTGATGGCATCCATAACAGAGTTAAAATGTATGGGAACCAGTGCTTTAAAGGGAGGTGGCTGAGGAACCAGGTTCAGTTTTGCCTCGGTAATAAAAAGCAGCGTTCCTTCCGACCCTGCAAGCAATTTACAGAGGTTGAAATCAGAATATTTGGCATTTTCTCCTCGATATGGAGGAGTATCCAATAGCTCATCCAGGGCATAGCCGGTATTTCGCCTGACTACTCTGGGATCGGGAAAGCCTGATACAATTTCATCCTGGTTGGCAGGATCGCTGAGCATGGAATTGAACTCACGATAGATCTGACCCTCAAGACCCTCTTTATCAAGTAAGTTATTAAACTCATCACTGCTCAGGGGACCAAACTCACATACCGAGGCATCGCTAAGAACTGCCCGAACTGACAGGGTATGGTCGCGGGTGGTTCCATGCACAAGGGAATGTAAACCACAAGCGTTATTACCAATCATCCCCCCAATCATACTGCGGTTGGATGTGGAGGTTTCCGGACTGAAAAAGAGGCCCGTGGAACGAAGTGCAATATTCAGTTCGTCCAGAATAACACCCGGTTCAACCTTCACCCAGCGTTCCTTCTCATTGATTTCCAGGATCCTGGTCATGTGCCGAGACATATCCACCACGATGCCCTTTCCTACCACCTGTCCGGCCAGAGAGGTCCCCGCTGTCCGGGGTATTAATGTGATACTGTTTTCGCCTGCAAACCTGACAAGTTCGCGGATATCTGCTTCATGTTTGGGGTAGACCACTGCCTGTGGAATTTCCTTATAATCAGACGCGTCGGTGGCATACATTAGCAATCTCAGGCGATCGGTAAAAAGCTCACCATCGATCCGCGCCTGCAAGTGATCAAAATTGACCTGCTCTATTTGCTTGGAATTTTTTATAATCCAACAAATATAGCAGATTCTTCATTCCTATCGATAGTCGGTGCTTTCGAAAATCTTATCGGCCGATTCTGCAATAAAGGCGCTGAATAAGGTCCCTTTTGCATCCCTATATCGTCTGGCAAATTCATAGTAGCATCCTGGAATAATATGGGTTCCATCGCTAAATTTTACCTCTACCTGGTCGGACAGGGTACTGGACTGCTCCAGAAGTTGTTTAGGGGTCCCTTTGATCTCCCCACCGGAGCTATTAAGCTGAATACCATTTGCTTTCAGAAAGGAATTAATTTCTTCAATCCCATTGAATTGTTTCAGGTAATTAATACTTACAGTGAAGTGGTTGGCCCTGTATCCAAAGGCATACACCCATGCAGCATATTCCGATTCTTCCCTGAGGCGCAAATAAGTGGCGTGACTGATGGAAGAGAAAATGGAACCCTGAAAGATCAGATCGGGTGATTCAAGTACGTCCGTTGAAACTGCATCCAGCTGCTCACGGATGGTGTTTTGAAGCTCCTCTGAAAACTCATCCAGCATCAGCTCACTGATAAATACCCGTGGTGCTTCGGGGTTTCCCGGTAACTCATAGTGCCTTGCTCTTAATTTTTTCACTTCGAACTGGTACTCTCCAGCCGGGACATAACCGGCTTCTACAAAAGGTTTGGCAAGCACGTCAATATTGACCCTGGGATCGTCAAAGGTCCGGAAGGCCACATGATCGTTGACCACTCTTTCTCCCTTGTCTAAAAAGAGATTGTGTATTTGTCCTGGGCCCTTATTTTCTGCAAGGTATTGCTCCCAGAGCTTCTCAAAAATGGTTTCAGTTTTCATTATTTTAATGGTTTTAATCTTTAATAACCATCCTGCGGCGAAAGTGTTGAAAAAGATGTAAGGCATCGATTGGACTACGCTTTTTTTATTTAACTTTAGCCTTTGTAAACATAAAACTCAAATTGCTGATAATCAATGGATTTAATTAAGAAAATAAGAGAGCAGGCACGCCAGGACTGCCAGCGTATTGTACTACCGGAAGGAAATGAAGAGCGAACCATAATGGCTGCTGATGCCATTATCAGGGAAAGGCTCTGTTATATCTACCTGATTGCTGATCCGGAAGAGCTGAAGAAGAAGGTGGAAAAGTACGGTTTAAAAAATATTGAAAAGGCTACTATTATTAATCCCAAGGACCATCCCAAAAAACAAGCCTATACGGAGCTACTGTACGAACTTAGAAAGGAGAAGGGAATGACCATGGAGGAGGCAGCCAAACTGGTAGAGGATCCCCTCTACCTGGGAGCTCTGATGATCAAAGCCGGTGATGCTGATGGTGAGGTGGCAGGTGCCTCTAACGCCACAAGTGATGTCTTGCGTCCCGCCTTTCAAATCGTTAAGACTATGCCGGGAATCAGTATTGTGTCGGGAGCCTTTATCATGATCCTGAAGGATCATTCCTTCGGGGAAGATGGTGTCCTGGTATTTGCCGATGGTGCTGTTCATCCCGATCCCGACGAAAAACAGCTGGCAGAGATCGCAGTTGCTACCGCAGCTACCACCCGCTCCATTCTCGGTTTTGAACCACGTATCGCCATGATCAGCTTCTCCACCAAGGGAAGTGCCAGTCA
Organism: Bacteroidota bacterium; assembly: GCA_003648635.1. Lineage (GTDB taxonomy): Bacteria > Bacteroidota > Bacteroidia > Bacteroidales. The sequence continues at coordinate 3,839 of QMPQ01000069.1, forward strand.
CCCCATGGTTGATAAGGTGGCCAATGCTACCAAATTGGCAAGAGAGATGGATCCTACCCTGCTTATTGGCGGAGAACTGCAGGCCGATGCCGCTCTGATCCCTGCCATTGCAGCAAGCAAAGCACCGGACAGCCCTATCCAGGGCAATGCCAATGTACTGATCTTTCCCGATCTGAATGTGGGTAATACAGCCTATAAACTGGTGCAGCGGCTTGCCAAAGCGGAGGCCGTTGGTCCCGTATTGCAAGGACTGGCCGCCCCCATCAATGATCTTTCAAGAGGATGTTCGGTTAGCGACATAGTCAACCTGGTAGCCATCACAGCCAACCAGGCCTCAGGAATAAAAAAAACAGAAATAGATTGTGATTCACTGAATTTAACAGACCCACATTCATGATTATATTGGTATTAAACTGCGGTAGTTCATCCATCAAGTACCAGTTATTCAATATGGATAACAAAGAGGAAGTGATCGCCAGAGGGATGGTGGAACGGATCGGTTTTACCGATGCAGTTATCTCCCATAAACCAAAGGGAAAAGCGAAGCATAAGCAAATAGTACCCATCATGGACCACACTACGGGAATAAACCTGGTTATGACTGCCCTGGTGGATAAGGAGCATGGTGTTCTCAAGAATGTTGAAGAGATAGCCGCTGTGGGGCACCGCGTGGTACAGGGTGGAGAGAAATATCAAGAGAGTGTGCTCATTACCAAGGAGGTAATTCAAGATATTGAAGCTTGTATAGACCTGGCGCCCTTGCATAATCCGGCCAACCTGAAAGGAATTATCTCCATCGATGCCATGTTGCCTGGCATCCCCCAGATTGCTGTATTTGACACCTCTTTTCACCAGAGCATGCCGCCCCATGCCTATATGTATGCCATACCGCGCGAATACTATGAAAAATACGGTGTCAGGAAGTACGGGTACCATGGTACCAGCCACAAATTTGTATTCAAGAAGACCAGTAAGATTCTTGGGAAGGATACCCGCGATATGAAAGTGGTTTCTTGTCATCTGGGGAACGGAGCATCGGTCACAGCCATAGAACATGGAAGATCTCTGGATACATCCATGGGCTTTACCCCGGTGGACGGATTGATCATGGGTACCCGCACGGGGGATATCGATCCGGGTGTACTGCTCTTCCTGGCCGACAAGGAGCACCTGAGCCTGAAAGGAATCAGTAATATGATCAACCAGCGTAGTGGCATGATGGGGATTTCAGAAATTTCATCGGATATGCGCGACCTCGAATTAGCCTATTATGAAGGAAACGAACGTGCCAATCTCGCATTGACCATGTATGCTTACAGGGTGAAGAAATTTATCGGGGCCTATGCAGCCATTATGAATGGGCTCGACTGTGTCATCTTCACCGGTGGTATCGGCGAGAATGATTTTAATATCCGCCGCATGATCCTTCAGAACATGGAGTACCTGGGGCTGGATTTTGACGAAACTGAGAACCATGGTGTGAAGGGAGAAGACAAGATCATCTCCAAACCCGATTCAAAGGTTACTGCCATTGTGGTAAAGACCAACGAAGAGCATGTAATCGCAACGGATACCTATAGAATCCTGGAGAAGTGCTGCTAAGCTCTCAAATGTGTTAAATATCATAAGGAGATACCCGGTTTGCAGCGGGTATTTCTTTTTCTTTGTGATGGAAAAATAATTAAGGATATGCTGACAGAACTTTCCCAGTTGCGCGAATTACTGGACAGAAGCCACGAACCGAAGAAAATGATACTGGCTGCCGCCGAAGATGCCCACTCCCTGAATGCAGTGTTCAATGCTGCCTCAGAAAAGATCGTTCGTCCCATCCTGGTGGGGGATCGCGATAAGACCTTTGGAATGGCTGAGATTCTGAATCTTGATATCAGCAAGTTTGAGTTTATAGAGGCTAAAAATCCGGTGGACGCGGTTACTATCTCGGTAAAGATGGTTCATGACAAAAAGGCCGATTTACTGATGAAAGGGAAGGTTGGGAGCTCCGATATGATGCGCTGCATTCTCAATAAGGATTACGGATTACGTATGGGGAAACTCCTCTCCCATTTTGCTTATTTTGAGGTGGAGACTTATCACAAGCTCATTGCCGTAACCGATGTGGCCATGAACATTGCTCCCAATCTGACTGAAAAGATCCAGATACTGAACAATTCAGTGAAAATACTTAACAACCTGGGCATTGCGAAACCAAAAGTGGCTGTGTTGGGTGCGGTGGAGAAGGTCAATACCGAAATGGTCGCCACCCTCGATGCGGCCCTGCTCTCCAAAATGAATCAGCGCGACCAGATTTTAAACTGTATTGTGGACGGACCGCTGGCTTTTGATAATGCTGTATCGTTTGAGAGTGCCAAGCACAAAGAGATTAAAAGTGATGTGGCCGGTGATACCGATTTACTGCTGATGCCAGATATTGAAGTGGGGAATGTGCTTTACAAATCGTTGGTATTTTTTGCCAAGGCTAAAGTGGCTTCCATGATTGTGGGTGCATCAGCTCCCATAGTATTAACCTCCAGGTCCGATTCTGAGCAGGCAAAATTCGATTCCATCCTCCTGGCAGCGGTAGCGGCCGAAAACGGTGGAAAAAGCTGAAAAACGGGCTAAAAACAGGCTTAAAATGGATGCTAACTACATACTCGTTATAAATCCGGGTGCAACTTCCACCAAAATTGCTGTTTACCAGGATAACAGGTCGGTTTTTCTGAAAACCATCCGACATGAATGCGACGAACTGGAAAGCTTCAGCCAAACTAGCGATCAACTGGACTACAGACTTAACCTGGTGCTAAGCGAAGTGGAAACCAACCATATACCTTTCGACAGTATTGGAGTAATTATTGCCAGGGGCGGACTGCTTCACCCCATTGAATCGGGTGTTTATGAAGTGTGCCAGGCCATGATCGCCGATCTGAAAGTAGGTGTTATGGGCGACCACGCCAGTAACCTGGGTGGATTGATCGCACACCGTCTGCTCCAGAAGTTTCCAAATGCCGGCGCCTATATTGCCGATCCGGTGGTTGTTGATGAATTGCAGGAAGTAGCCCGTGTCAGTGGCCACCCCGAATTCGAACGAATTTCCATCTTTCATGCGCTCAATCAAAAATCAGTGGCCCGCACCTATGCCCATTCCAGAGGAGTGGAGTATGAGGATCTGAACCTGATAGTTGCCCATCTGGGCAGCGGCATCTCGGTGGGCGCCCATCAAAAAGGCCGGGTTATCGATGTAAACAATGCCCTGGATGGAGAGGGGCCTTTTGGTCCTGAACGGTCCGGAACCCTTCCTGCCGGTGCTCTGGCAAGGTATTGCATCGAGAAGAATGTAAGCTGGCCCCAGCTTAAGAAAATGCTCATTGGTGAAGGAGGTTTATATGCCTACGTGGGACATAAAGATGCCCAGCGACTCGAAAAAGAGGCCAGGGAGGGTGATCCCCAGGCCATTCTGCTTCAGGATGCCATGGCCTATCAAATAAGCAAAGAAATTGGTTCTTTGGCAACGGTACTGGGTGGTGAAGTCGATGCCATCCTGATCACTGGCGGGATGGCCCATAATCCTTATCTAACAGGGGAAGTAAAGAAGCGGGTTGGCTTTATCGCCCCGGTTCTGATCTTTCCCGGGGAGGATGAGATGAGGGCCCTGGCACAAAACGGATCGCTCCTGCTCAGCGGAAAAATCAGTGCCAGGAAGTACGACGAACAAAAAGATAATTGATGAAGAAGGCCGCACTGCTGCTTCTGCTTATTGCTCTCACTTTTTCACTTGTTGCTCAGGACGAGGAAACAACTGGCAGAAAAGGAAAATTCTTTTTCATCCCCGAAATCTGGATGTCCTTTGGCACCAGGACCTATATCGATCTGGCCCCCATGGTGGGATACCATGCAATGGACCGTCTGGCCATTGCCATTGGACCACACTATATCTTCCAGACTCAAAATGCCAATTCATATTATCAAAATTCCTACCAGACCCATGCATACGGGCTAAAAGGCTTTGCACGTTTCTCGCTGATCACAAATGCAGAAGAGTTTCTGCCCATTAATCTGTTCAGCGAACTATTTGTACATGTGGAATATGAGGGGCTGAGCCTGGAAAAGGCCTATTACGTTCCTCCCTATACCGAAGAGGGACGTTTTGTCTACAATGGATTTTTGGTAGGTGGCGGCTTATCACAACGAGTTGGCATGCATAACTCCGTCTCCTTTACCATTCTATGGGATATCAATGAAATGACTGTTTCACCATACTCTAACCCCATATTCCGGGTTGGATTTAATGCCTTTTTCTGATGGAACACTTTGATTCGAACGGACTGGTCATCATCGGGTCCCTGATTATCATTATCTCCTACCTGTTTAACCTGGTGGCAAGCCGGTACAGCATTCCCAGTGTGCTTTTGCTGATAGTTCTCGGTGTTGCCCTGCAGGGGCTGGTGTCGGCCACTGGCATGAAAACGCCAGATCTGATCCCCATCCTGGAGGTGCTGGGAACCATCGGACTGATCATGATTGTTCTGGAGGCTTCTCTGGATCTGGAACTGGAAAGAGGAAAGCGAAAGGTGATTTCAAGGGCCTTTTTTACCTCCCTGGTTACCCTTTTGCTTTCTGCCGTCATTATTGGCTGGATGATGACAATCTACCTGAAGGTAAATATGACCACAGGCCTGCTCTATGCAGTTCCGCTTTCCATTATGAGTTCGGCCATCATTATCCCGAGTGTTTCTGCACTTTCCAGTCATAAGCGTGAACTCATGGTGTATGAAAGCACCTTCTCAGATATCCTGGGGATTATGTTGTTCTATTTCCTGATCAGCAGCATGGAGGCCGAAAGTGTCGGGGAAATGGGCCTGGACGTATTGCTGAATCTGAGTCTGACCGTGCTGATATCTTTGGTGGCCAGCTACTTACTTATTTTTCTGTTTCAAAAGATCCGTACCGAATTGAAGCTCTTCCTGCTCATCGCCGTTTTGATTCTGCTCTATGCAATCAGCAAGATGTTTCACCTCTCCAGTCTACTGATCATCCTGGTATTTGGACTGATGCTTTCCAACCGGCGGATTTTCTTTCCCGGAAAAATCCGCAAATATCTGGATGAAACCCAGATGTCTGGCATCTTTGATAACTTTAAAATGATCACCCTGGAATCCTCCTTTGTGGTGCGGACATTCTTCTTTGTGATATTCGGGTTTACCATTATCCTGAGCAGCCTGGTTAATATTAAGGTGTGGCTGGTGAGCATCCTGGTCCTGGCTGTCCTCTATGGGATCCGTTTCGCCTGGTTCCGCCTGGTGATCCGGAAAGATATCTATCCTGATATCTGGATGGCCCCCCGGGGATTGATTACCATCCTGCTCTTCTTCTCCATCCCTGAAAATCTGGCGGTAGCCGGATTCGATGATGGGATACTGCTGCTGGTAATCCTGGTCTCCAGCATCACCATGGCGGTATCCATGATCAAATACCGAAAGCAGCCCCAAAAGGGTGTAACACTGGAAGTTAAAGGCGGTATGAATGATCAGCTTCCTGCCGACGAATCTTTACCACCGGAAGAGGAAACTGTTAATTAATTGCAAAATAATTCAAGTAGCTTTGTTTCTCTTTAAAAAAAGAGAAATATTTGCTTTCTTTGCATCTTCAAAAAATAGAGATCATGATTGCTGAAAAGAATAATGTCATATCCATCGTATATGAACTTCGTGCAGATTCAAAAGAGGGTGAAGTTGTAGAATCGCTGACCAGTGAAAATCCACTGACTTTCCTTTTTGGAACGGGTGGATTACTTCCCAAATTTGAGGAGCAGCTCAATGGCCTGAAAACCGGCGATAATTTTGAGTTCCTGCTAAATAGTGAAGATGCATACGGACCTATTGTGGAGAATGCCATCGTGCATGTTCCCCAATCGGTATTCGAAGTGGATGGTAAAATCGATGAGAACCTGATGAAAATAGGATCCATGGTTCCCATGATGGATGCCGAAGGCAGGCGCCTGAACGGACAGGTTATTGCCATCGAAGGCGATGCCATAAAGATGGATTTTAATCATCCCATGGCCGGAAATGATCTCTTTTTCAAAGGTGAAGTAACTGATGTACGTAGTGCTACCGAAAAGGAGCTCTCACATGGTCACACACATGCTGAAGGCGGTTGTGGTTGTGGAGGAAGCGAAAGCGGCGAATGCAGTACGGACAATTGCGAAGACGATGATTGCAAAAGCGACGGAGAAGGTGGAGCTTGCGGCTGCGGTTGCTAGTCCAGTTCTTTTCACCAACCAGGTTTAAAGGAATCCGCATCTTTCCATGCCGGGAATTTCTTCCTGAAATTTCTTAGTTTTTCCAGATCGAGAACAGAGGTCCTTATTCCAGGCCTCTCATCCATCCTGTATATCTCTTGTCCAAGGGGATCTATGCTACATGTGCCCCCTATGGAAGCAACTCCAGTTCCATCCGTTCCGACTCTGTTGGTACCCAGGAGGTAACTCTGGTTCTCCATGGCCCTGGCCCTGGTGAGAGTCTCCCATACCGCATGCCGGGAAGCCGGCCAGTTTGCCACATACAGCATCACATCATAATCATCCCTGTTCCGGCTAAATACCGGGAAACGCAGGTCATAGCATATCTGGGGCAGGATCCGAAACAATCCCAGCTTAAAAATCTTCCGTTCTCTTCCCTGCGTGAAGTTCTCTTTCTCCCCTCCGGGCCTGAAGAGGTGTCGCTTGTCGTAATAATCTTCTATTCCATTCGGGGAAACCCAAAAAAGGCGGTTATAGATGAAGCCATCTTGCTCTCTGAATATAAAACTTCCGGTAATGTAGCAGTGTTTCTCCTTTGCAATCCGCTTCATCCAAAGGACCGCTTTCCCATTCTCTCCTTCTGCCAGTCTATCCGCTTCCATGGTAAAACCTGTGGAGAAAGTTTCTGGTAAAACCACCAGGTCAGTATCCCTTTCAAGCTCTTCCAGCATCCCTTCTAGCAGCTTGAGGTTGAGATCGATATCTTCCCAAAGCAAATCTGCCTGTACCTGACAAACTTTTAATTGTTCCTTCATTTTTGTTTCATTCCCTGAGAGATTAAATGTAAGCCATTTTTTATACATTTACAGACAACAATGAAACTCTAATTCTGCTAAGCACATAAACATTTACCTTTCATGGAGGCTTATTACATTCTTATCGTTGGTGTTCTGTTTCTGCTGGCTATTTCAGACCTGATCGTAGGTGTCAGCAATGATGCTGTAAACTTTCTGAATTCAGCCATTGGATCAAAAGCCGCTCCCTTTAAAATCATTCTGGCCATTGCTGCCGCAGGAGTTCTTGTGGGAGCCGTCTTTTCCAATGGAATGATGGAGGTGGCCCGGAAAGGAATCTTTAACCCGGAGTTTTTCGGCTTTAACGAGATTATGATAATCTTCCTGGCAGTTATGCTTACAGATATCCTGCTGCTGGACTTTTTTAATACCATCGGCCTGCCCACCTCCACCACGGTCTCCATTGTTTTTGAGCTGCTGGGAGCATCAGTGGCTGTCTCCATCTACAAAGTAACCAGGGCTGTTGATGGTATTCATAAGGTCAGCGACTTCATAAATGTGGAGAGTTCTGTGATGATTATTGTGGGAATCTTCCTCTCGGTGGTGATAGCCTTCAGTGTGGGGATGATCGTACAATGGTTCGTTCGGCTGGCCTTTTCTTTCAATGTAAAGAAGACATTCAAATACTGGACCGGTGTCTGGGGTGGATTTGCCATCACTGCCATACTCTTCTTCCTCCTGATCAAAGGGGCCAAGGGATCAACCCTGATTTCGGCTGAAATGCTCGCAAGCATTAAGGAGAACACCGTCCGGGCCTTGCTGATCAGCTTTGTGGGCTGGACACTACTGTTCCAGCTCTTAACTATGTTTACCAGGGTTAATGTCATGAAAATTACGGTGCTGGTGGGGACCTTTGCACTGGCCATGGCTTTTGCAGGTAACGACCTGGTGAATTTCATCGGGGTTCCCCTGGCAGGTTTTGAATCGTTTAAAGCCTTTATGGCCTCCGGCAGCGGCGATCCTTCAGGTTTCATGATGACTGCCCTGCAGGAAAAAGTGAATACCCCCATTTATTTTCTGATTGCTGCCGGTCTGATCATGGTACTTACCCTTCGCTTCTCCAAAAAGGCAAAGTCAGTAACTGCCACATCTCTCGACCTGAGCCGCCAGGGCGAGGGATCGGAGCGCTTTGCTTCCTCCTCGCTGGCCAGATTTCTGGTAAGGCGTGCTGTAGAAACCAGCAATGTAGTAGCCAGAATAACCCCTCCAAAAGTTGTGCGTTTTGTGCAGGGCAGGTTTGATGAAGAGCTTAACCAGGATGTGAAGGATCCAAAGATGGCCTTTGACCTGGTACGCGCCTCGGTAAACCTTGTGGTGGCCAGTATCCTGATTGCCATTGGAACATCACTGAAACTGCCACTCTCCACCACCTACGTGACTTTTATGGTTGCCATGGGAACATCCCTGGCCGATGGTGCATGGGGCAGGGAGAGTGCCGTGTATCGCATTACCGGGGTACTCACCGTAATTGGTGGATGGTTCTTTACTGCCTTTATTGCCTTCCTGGCCTCCTTCCTGATCGCTTCACTAATTTTCTTCGGGAAATTCCCGGTGATCCTGATCCTGATTGCACTCTCTATCTTTATCCTCCTGAGAACCCACGCTTTTCATAAGAGGAGGGCCGAGAAGCAGGCACGTGTCGATAGTGAGTACAGCAAAGCCACAAAAGAGGTTTTGAAATCTTGCGACAATGAGGTAAAAAGCACTGTTAATAAAGTATCCAAGATCCTACATATGACCTACACAAACCTCCTGAAGGAGGAGCATAAAGAGCTGAAGAAACTTCGGAAAGAGGCCAAATCCCTCAACAAAGAGATCAAAGTGATCCGTGAGGGGATACCGGATACCCTCAGGAAATTTGAGGAAACTGAGCTGGAGACCGGGCACCATTATGTACAGGTCGTTGCCTATTTGAAGGAGATGAGCAACTCGGTGCTACATGTTGTTCAGCCAGCATATAATCACCTGGATAATAACCACGCGATGGACAAAGAGCAGCTTGAAACCTTAAAGGATTTCGATGAGAAATCGGGCGTATTCTTTGATTTCGTGATCACTATTTTGAAGAACAGAAAGTTTGACAGTTTTGATGAATTAGTGAAGCGCCGGGATGAGATGATCAATATGGCCAATGAGATTTTGGTACAGCGGATCAAAATTCTAAAGAGAACCCAGAAAGGCGTTAAAATCTCTGTCACTTATATGGAAATGTTGTCGGAGACCAAGAACCTCTTCCTCAATGCCGTACATCTGGTAAAAGCAGAATCGCTTCTCCATGAGTCCTTAGGAAGGAACGGAATCACTATTGAGACAGATATTATGGATTAAGCCCCATGAGCACTCTTTAACTGCCTCTAGGCCCTGTGCTCCTTGCGGGCCAGGTCAAACACTGTTTTGACAGGGGTGAAAGTCTCCATGGGTACATCCACAAAGAGGGTGAGCCAGCCAGCCATGGAGCCATTCCAGAGTCCTGGAAGCTCCAGAGCCTTAAGTGACTTCCCTCCCACCGATTTTTCTGATATAAAACCTGTATTGTGGTCCACAAAGTGGCTTAGATTAAACTTTTCTCCCTGGTAATCGCGCAGACTGCAAACCAGGTCGACCGGATTAAAATGGGTCGATCCCTGCACAATTTTTACCTTCTCCGGATTCTCCAAATCGATCTGCGACGATTCCACAATTTGAAGGCTCACTTCGCCCGATTCGGAGCGAACATAGAAGGGCCCTCCACCCGGTTCCCCTTCGTTTCGGACCATTCCGCATACCCTGATGGGCCTGTTCATGGATTTTACCAGCCACTTTATTAAATCGCTCATATCCCAACTTTCCAGCATCTCCGGAATGGCAATACCCAGGCGTTCGTGCAAGTAGCTTACCATGCTGTCGAGACGTGTCTTCTCTGGCTTCACATCTCCACTCAGCTGCTGCAGATAGTAAAAGATTTTCGAACGAATCTCCAGCAGGACTCCGCCTAGTACCTGTTTCTGTTCCACCCTCAGATTCTTCAGTCTGTCGGGGGCCACATTGTCGATGTTGCTAACGAAAACCAGATCGGCATCCAGGGCATCAAGGTTCCGGATCAAAGCCCCATGTCCGCCAGGTCTGAAAAGCAGCGTCCCATCGGGGTTCCGGAAGGGTACATTCTCCTGATCTACTGCGATGGTATCGGTCTCTGGTTTCTGAAAAGAAAAGGAGAGATCAATGTTTACTCCTTTCTCCTGCTCAATTTTTGGCGAAATCCTGGCCGCCTCGGTCTGAAATCCATCCAGATTTTCGGGCGAAACGGTCAAATGCATCCGGACCATTCCATCCCGGCTTTCACAATATTTCACAGCTTCCCTGAGATGCTCCTCGAAGGCAGCTCTGCGATCCGTTTCGCTGTACTTATGAAACTTCAGTAGTCCCTTGGGTTTGTTCGCATAGTTAAGACCATCTCTACCCAGCAGCTGGTCCAGTATTACAGCAGGCTCATCCCCTTCCTTGATATGCAGATCTTCAAAAAAGGGATAGCGCTCCAGCTTCCTGAAAAAGCCCTTAACATCTTTCTTATTAGCGATCCACTCCTCCTGCTGCTGAATGGACTTCCCCTTCAGATTATCCTGGGCATCAAATAGCGATTTAAACATCCGGGAGGCCGCTCCAGAAGAGGGAACCAGACGTATGATCCGAAAATCCGGGGCATTATCCAGGTAGACATCTTTGTAATGTTGCTGATCCCCCTCGTTCAATAACATAATCCCCTTTCCAGGTGTGGCTGGTAGCGTAATATCAGCCGGGGGGAAGCCCTGCTGAAAATGTTTTATTTGCTGATTGATATCATCAATGCTGATCCCTTTGGAACGGATCTGCTGTAGGTCTTTCTGTGAAAACATAGGTAGTGGGTTTTTAATATAACGCCAGCAAAGAGCCTTTGGTTTAAATCCGGATCCCTTCTTTACCCGCCATCAGCGCTTTGATATTAAGCGCGACCACCTCTTCTCCTTTCCTTCCGAAAAGAGTATTCATGGCCCCTTCCAGATACTCCGTACCAAGTCCCAGGTGCATTGATGCGGCCCCCAGCATTACCATATTCGATATCTTCTGTGACCCCAACTCCCTGGCTATGGCATTCGCATCGATTAGCACATGGTTCTCTATAAGCCGAATCTGCTCAAATAGCTCATCTTCTGCGGGATAATCCTCTATATTTTCAAAAGTCTTGGTGCTGGTAACCACCCATCCGTCCTTTGCAAGAAAGGGAAGATATCGGAGCGCCTCCATGGGTTCCACCGAAAGGATCATATCACAACTTCCCTCCGGGATCAGGTCCGAAGCAATAGGTGAATCAGAAATTCTCAGGTGCGACTGTACGGCACCCCCACGCTGACTCATTCCGTGTACTTCTGCCTGCTTCAGGTAGAGTCCCGATTCAACAGCAGCCATCCCAATTACAGCGGCAATGGAGAGAATTCCCTGTCCACCAACCCCTGCAAGAATTATATCTTTCTTCATTTTATCAACGTTTACTTTACGACCTTATGACTTTGCTGACTTTTCTTTTCTTAGGCTGCGGGAGGCCGTCTGGATACACTCCCGCTGGGCTATGATCACCGAAACACCTTCATAGGCGAGCTCATCAGCCACCATCACCATGTTCTCCTCATGGTGCTTTCTCAATGGATTCATTTGCCTCAGATGCTCTTCCTCCACTCCAATCCCCCTACATATATCAAACAATCGATTGGTTGCATGGGACTGCTGTCCGCCGGTCATCCCGGTAGTGGAATTATCTGAAATAATTATTGTTAGCGGAGTTTGCTCTACCACTGCATCCAGCAGTCCGGTCATTCCCGAATGGGTAAAAGTAGAGTCGCCTATAACAGCCACCGCAGGTCGCAGTCCGGCATCGGATGCTCCCTTGGCCATTGTTATCGAAGCCCCCATATCAACACAGCTATTAATGGCATTATAAGGGGGAAGTGCCCCCAGGGTGTAACATCCTATATCGGAAAACACCCGACCCGGACCATAAGAATCCAGTGCCTCACCAAGTGCATTGTACATATCGATATGACCGCATCCCTTACACAGGGCCGGCGGACGGTTCTTTACAACATCAGGAATCAGACGGGCGGGTTCCGATTCAATTCCCATGGCCTTTTTCACGTTAAGGGGGTCAAGTTCCCCGTCTCTTGGAAGCAGACCATTGAGCCTTCCTCCAATTTGATAATTATTTTCAAGAATCCCCGTCAGCGACTCTTCCAGCATGGGAGCCCCCTCTTCCAGTACCACTACCTGGTCCACCCCCTTCACAAATTCATTGAGCAGTTCCGCAGGAACCGGATACTGTGATATTTTCAATACCGGGTAGTTCAATCCAGCATTGGCAGCCACCTCCTGGTAATAGTTGTAGGAGAGTCCACAGGCGATAATCCCCTTGCTATGGTCCTCCCCGGCTTCTGTCCGGTTCAAACCCGAGGTGATGCTTTCTTGCTCCAGCTTATCCTGAATGGATAATAACAACTTATATTTTTTCCTGGCCGGAGCCGGAAGTAGAATAAATTGCTTCAGATCGGCGGGCAGTTTCACCTCGTTCTCCGATCGTAGTTCCGAGCGCTCCACGGCAGATCTGGAATGAGCCAGCCTGGTAGTGATGCGCAGCATCACCGGCAGGGCAAATTTTTCGGAAAGATCAAATCCATAACGGGTCATTTCATAAGCCTCCTGCTGGGTGGCGGGTTCCAGTACGGGGATCATTGCAAACTTCCCGTAAAACCTGGAGTCCTGTTCATTCTGGGAAGAGTGCATGGAGGGGTCATCGGCCACCACTACCACCAATCCCCCGTTCACTCCGGTCATCCCGGCATTGATAAAAGCATCGGCTGCAACATTTAGCCCCACATGCTTCATACACACCATGGCCCTTTTACCTGCATAAGACATACCCAATCCTGCCTCCATGGCAGTCTTCTCATTGGCGGACCATTGAGCATGCACATTGCGCTCTATTGCCTCCTTCGATTTCTGAATAAATTCGGTGATTTCAGTGGAGGGTGTGCCCGGATAGGCATACACCCCGGAAAGGCCTGCATCCAGTGCTCCCTGGCCTATAGCTTCGTCTCCAAGTAATACAAATTCCTTCATGAACAACAGCTTTTGTGTTGCTCAAAAGTATATAAAATATATACGGCGTTGAGCTATTCTAAAACATGAACGAACAACAGGAAAATGGCTGGATCAGGAGGTGATTGTAATCACGAGCCGGCGCGATCCGCCATGGTTACGGAACTCACCCAGGTAGATTCCCTGCCAGGTTCCCAGGTTCAATCGTCCACCTGTGATTGGAATAGTCACGGAATGTCCTATGATGGAGGCCTTCAAATGAGCGGGCATATCATCCGCTCCTTCATAAATATGAGAATAGAGGGGGTGATTTTCAGGTATGAGGTGGTTCATAAAGGCTTCGAAATCATGCCGCACCGAAGGGTCGGCATTTTCATTCAGTGTAAGTCCTGCCCAAGTATGCTGGATCAGAACATGCATGATCCCCTGATCGGGTAATTCGTCCGCCTCATCCTCCACCAGGG
>QMPQ01000070.1 GCA_003648635.1 Bacteroidota bacterium
AGGTTGAGGTCCTTCTCTACTGGCTGATCCAGCTGGATTACGCTGGTGGTAAAGAAGGGGGCGTCGACCGCATTAACCGTATTGTTAAGCAAAGCCTGGTAGGGAGTCTTATATTGCTTATGGAAGCTAAAATCGATGGCATCGAGGGCCAGGTCTGTATGGAGTTCACGACGATTTCCCTCATCATCGGTGCGGTCCCAGTCATAGATTCGGTAGGTTACATCGGAGGTCTGCTGGATCTCGGCAAGCAGCACACCGGAACCAATGGCATGAACGCGCCCTGCGGGCATAAAGTAGATGTCGCCCGAGGCCACTGCTTCGAAGTTCAGGATCTCCTTGAGGGTGCCACCGATTAAATGCTGCAGGTACTGTTCCCGGTCCAGCTCCTGGTTGAACCCGGCAATCAGTTGTCCCTTATCCGACTCAACGATATACCACATCTCCGTTTTTCCGTAAGAATTGTGTCGCTCCCTTGCCAGAGCATCGTCGGGGTGTACCTGCACACTCAGGAAATCGGCTGCATCGATAAATTTGATCAGCAATGGAAACTCCACCCCGAAGCGCTCGTAGATGCTGTCACCCAGCAGGTCGCCCATATAGATTTCGGCCAGGTCCTGCAGACTGTTGCCCGCAAGGAACCCGTTTTCTGCCACAGAGATATCACCCTCCACACCTGAAATCTCCCAGCTCTCACCGGCCTTGTCCGATGCATTTTTACCCAGCGCATCACGTAGTTTGGGTCCGCCCCAGATCTTATCTTTCAGGATGGGTTTGAACTTCAGGGGGTATAATGTTGGTTCCATAGTTGTATTCTGATTATATGCTGAGCAAATTTAGTTAGAAAGTTAGTAAGTTAGCACCCTTAGAATAGTTACCTTCTAACATTTCTAACAACTCTAACGATTCATTAATGTTTATCATCGGTATTGCAGGCGGTACAGGTTCCGGAAAGACAACAGTGGTAAATAAAATCCTTGAACGCATTCCGGCCAGTCGAGTAGCACTGATTCCGCAGGATTCTTACTACTGGGACAGTGGGCACCTCCCGCTGGAGGAGCGTCAGAAGATCAATTTTGACCATCCTGACTCCCTGGAGTTTGATCTGCTGGTGGAACACATCGGCATGTTGAAAGCGGGGAAAGGGGTGGAGCAACCACGTTACAGCTACCTTACCTGCACTCGTTCGGACGATACCATTAGCGTGGAGCCCCGCGATGTGGTGATTGTGGAGGGAATACTGATCTACACCCATAGGCCGCTGGTGGAGCTCATCGACCTGAAGGTGTTTGTGGATGCCGATGCCGATGACCGTCTGGGCCGGGTGATACAGCGCGATATGGATGAAAGGGGAAGAACTGTACAACAGGTGCTGGAGCGCTATGAGAAGACGGTCAAGCCTATGCACCTGCAGTTTATCGAACCTTCCAAGCGTGTTGCAGATGTAATTGTACCCCAGGGAGGAAGGAACGAGGTGGCCATTTCGGTCCTACTGAACACTATCCAGCGGAAGCTGAACCTTTAACTCTTGCTCCAGGCACTGAGTTTTGGAACATAATTTGTATTATACTCGTTAAACCTGTAAGTTTATCGCCCCATGCTGGCACGTGAACTCATATCGGATGTTGTAACTGCTCTGAAGACCTCGGACTCCGGAACCAATGCGCTTTCATGGATGGAGGTGTTTCGTGTGAAGCACCTGCCAATTGTGAACCACCGGGAGTTTCTGGGACTGATCTCGGATTCGGATATTTACGATCTGAACGACCCCGATGCGCCGGTTGGCAACCACAACCTGTCGCTTCAGAAGCCCTATGTTAATGAAGAGCAGCATATCTATGAGGTGATTGAATTGCTGGCACGGATGGAACTGACCCTGGTACCAGTGCTGAACCAGGAGAAGCAATACCTGGGGGTGATTACCCAGGAGGAGCTGACCAGGAAGTTTGCCCACCTGTCGGCCATGCAGCAACCGGGGGGGATCATCGAAATTGAGATGAATCAGTACGATTACTCTCTGAGCGAGATCTCGCAGATTGTGGAGAGCAATAACGGCCGGATCCTTAGTCTCTACGTGGCCTCGTCCGACGATAACGCCCGGCTCCGGGTGACCCTGAAGATCAATCTGACCGATCTGACTTCTATTCTGGAGACCCTGAACCGCTATAACTATACAGTGGTTTCCTCGCATATGAACAATGAGGACCTGGATGAGTTTTATCAGGACCGCTTCAATACCTTTCTCAAATACCTCAATACTTAGGAATGCAAGTTGCTGTTTTTGGAAGGAACTTTCCGCCCTACGCCCGCGAGAACATTGCTACCATGTTCAGCAAGTTCAATATGCTTAATGTGGATGTGTGGGTATTTGAACCCCTGATGGACTTCCTTCAGAAAAAGGCCGGGCTCAGACCAAAGATAGCAGGACTCTTTACCAGCCATAAAGATTTGCCGGAGGGACTTGATTTCCTATTTTCCCTGGGGGGTGATGGCACCTTCCTGGAGACGGTGAACCTGGTCCGTGACAGCGGGATACCGGTATTAGGAGTAAATATTGGACGACTGGGCTTTCTATCTTACATTTCGCAGGAGAATATGGATGAGTCGCTGGAGAGTGTTTTTAGCGGCAAGTACGATATCGAGGAACGTATGTTGCTGAAGGTGGAGGTCCCCGGGGTTGACCTGGACGACATGGCAGTAGCGCTGAACGATGTACGAATCTACAAAACTTCCGGATCGCTGATTACCATCCATGTGAAGATAAACCAGGAGTTCTTAAGTGCTTACTGGGCCGACGGACTTCTTTTATCAACACCGACAGGGTCAACGGCTTACAACCTGAGTGTGGGCGGACCCATTGTGGTTCCCGAATCCAATAGTTTTGTACTCTCGCCCATTGCGCCACACAACCTGACCGTTCGGCCCCTGGTGCTGCCCGACTCCGCCGTTTTGCAATTATCCGTAGACACCCGTGATTCGCAATTTCAGCTGGCTGTAGACTCCCGCACCACGGATCTGGATGTGGATGCAACGGTGACAATTCGCAAAGCAGCTTACTCCCTGAAAATGATTCGAATTGAGAATATTAGCTTCTACAGCACCCTCCGAAACAAGTTAATGTGGGGTGCGGATAGGCGTAATTAAAAATATTTACTATTTTTATACTTGCATCCCGAATTAGCTGATCATGAAGAACAAACTCTGGATCCCCATTATCGCACTTCTGCTTCTCACTTCTGTGGATGGTTATGGTCAGCGCTGGAAGCTCAGGCGATACGAGCTGGATATGTACGTTGCAGCTACTTCCTTCCATGGTGACATTGGTAAGGCCAATCAGCACTTTGCCAATATGTTCAATGGTGTCCGGCCCAGTTTTGGAGTTACGCCGCGTTTTTTCATCAAGCAGAATATAGCTGTTGCAGTCGACCTGGCCTACGTCATATATGCGGGGAAGGATGATGAGGTAAGCAGTCATGGTCGCTACTACTCATTTAATAGTCATGCCTTTGTACATGGGATTCGGGGGGAATATTATATTCTCGGGACCCAAGGACCATCATTTTCAGGTGGGGTCTATAACAGGAGGGGGATGGTAAACAACTACAACAAGTTGTACCTCTATCTCTATGGAGGGGTTTCCGGGGTTCTATCCAAATCAACTATTAAAGACCTGAACAACGGTGGAGAGGAGCCCATCAACAATCCAGGCTACAACAATAATATGGTTTATTCGGCCGTTTTCCCCCTGGGTGTTGGAATGAAGTTTTCCATTGATCCGCGCTGGAGCGTCGGGTTCGAGATGGGTTACAACTTCTCCATGTCGGACGAACTGGATGGATATGCTTCCGAATATTCTGAGTACCCCGATTCATACTATAATATCAGTGTTAAAGGAATATACAAAATCAGGAACGATAAGAACGGAAGACCGGTCTTCAAGAAACTCTACCGCTAGGGGAGTTGTGCAGCATGGCGGGGCGATCCTGCTGGTTATTATCACACTTTTACTAATTGCTTCTCCTGCTTCAGGGCAGCGAAAAAGTGATATTGGATTAATGGCGGCTGTGCCCTGGTATCTGGGCGATTTGGCGCCTACCATACCCCAACCTGTAATCAGTCCCCCGGCCTTTGGGCCCATTCTCCGCTACAACTTTAACATGCGGAATGCCCTGCGTGCTCACCTGGTTTTTTACGATCTGGCCGCTTCAGGTGAGATTTTCGGAGGAACAGAGGCGGAATTCCACTCAAGTTTCGTAGATTTGGGCCTTGATTTCGAATTCAATTGGTGGCCCTATAAAACGGCCCACACGAAAACGAAATATGCGCCTTATGTGACAGCTGGTGTGGGGTATAGTATTAACCTGACAGGTGAGCAGAAATCACACCTTTATCTTCCCTTTGGAGGAGGGGTAAAGGCGAACCTGGGTAAACGGCTCAGCGGAGGTGTGGAGGTGACCATGCGAAAAACATTCACCGATATCCTCGATGGTCCTGATTACGTGAATCCGGGCAGAGAAGTGGGGAAGATGACATTGGGGAATAACGACTGGTATATGTTTACCGGGATATTCCTTACTTATAAGATTACAAACTATTTGAATGAGTGTCCCACCTATCCTGAAAAGGTATATAGGTTAAACAGTAACAGTAAGAGAAACAAGACTGATAACTGGTATGAAAAGCCTCACGACAAAGAGTCAATATTTGAGAAAATAGGAGCCATAGGTAAGGGACGAAAGAAATAATGGATCTGAAGCAGCAAATAGACCGCAACAGCCTTCCCAGGCACGTAGCCATTATTATGGATGGCAACGGGCGTTGGGCAGAGAAGAAGGGTGGAGAGCGTATCTTCGGTCACCGCAATGGTGTGGAGTCGGTGCGCATGGTGGTTGAGGCTGCGGGAGAACTGGGGGTGGAGTATCTTACCCTCTATGCTTTCTCCACGGAGAACTGGAACCGTCCCCGTACCGAGATAGACGGTTTGATGGCATTGCTTACCCGTGCCATAACAAATGAGACCAATAAACTAAACAAGAATAATGTCCGCCTGCTAATAATTGGAAATGTGACTGATCTTCCAAAGAGCGTTCATAAGCAACTGATGCAATCGGTGGAAGCCCTGTCGGAGAACAAGGGACTTACCCTGGTCCTGGCGCTGAGTTACAGCGGCCGTTGGGAGATTACCGATGCGGTCAAAAAAATGATGGCCGATGCCGCATCCGGGAAACTGGATCCGGACCGGGTCGATTCCAATGTCCTGGAGTCCTACCTGGCCACAGCCTTCATGCCCGACCCGGAGTTGCTCATCAGAACCAGCGGAGAGAGGAGGATCAGTAATTTTTTGCTCTGGCAACTTGCGTATACGGAACTTTACTTTACACCGGTATTGTGGCCCGACTATCGCAAGGAGCATTTTTACGAAGCCATTATCGATTATCAACGACGGGAGCGGCGATTCGGTATGGTGAGTAAGAAGTCCGGAGCTTTATTAAATCATTAACAGAAGGATTATTTTTGCAGGAATGAGACAACGGACTAGGTTATTTATAACGCTCCTGATATTCTTTTCAGGTCTGGCGACTAGCCAGGTAGTGGCCCAGCAGCAGATCGACAAGGACACGCTTCAGGTCATGGACTACGAGAACCCCAAGGAATATGTGATTGCAGAAGTGACGGTCAGTGGCATCGAGTACATCCAGAAAGAAGTACTGGTCAGCCTTTCGGGACTTAAGGTGGGCAACACCATCACCCTTCCGGGCGATGAGGTGACCGATGTACTGAAGAAGTTCTGGAGCCAGGGGCTCTTTTCTGATGCCATGATCTCGGCCAAAGAGATACGCAACGACAGTGTGTGGATAGATATCTACCTTACCGAGCGCGCAAGGATGTCGAATCTGCAAATTCTGGGTATCGGAAAATCCGAGACCCAGGATATAATGGAGAAAATCAACCTGAAGAGGGGGCAACAGGTGACTGCCGATATCCAGGACAATACCATAAGGATTATCCGTGAGCACTTTGTGGAGAAGGGCTTTCTCAATACTGAGGTGGAAATCTCCCTGAGAGATGATACCCTCAGGGTGAACATGGTTCAGATGGACATTATTGTGTCAAAGAATAACAAGGTCAAAATCGATGAAATCTTCTTTACCGGGGTTAAAGATTTTAAACCTAAGATATTGCGCCGCAAGATGAAGGAAACCAAAAAGGTGAACATCAACATATTTAAGGCCTCCAAACTGGTTTCGGATGCCTTTAAAGAGGACAAGAAGCTACTGGTGGCCTTTTTCAATGAGAACGGTTACAGGGATGCCAAGATACTTTCCGACTCGGTGGTTTTTGTGGAGGGAAGCGACAAACTTCTAAATCTCTATATCAATATTGAGGAGGGGAATAAATATCACTTTGGAGATGTTACCTGGGTGGGGAATACCAAATTTCCATCTGAGCTGCTCGATGCGGTTCTTGGAATTGAGAAGGGCGATATCTTTGATCAAACCATACTCGACGAGCGGCTTTTTATTGACGAGGATGCCGTAAACGGGGTATACCTCGACAATGGATACCTTTTTTTCCAGCTTACCCCGGTGGAGGTTAGTGTAGAGGAGGATACCATCGATTTCGAGATGCGTCTCTACGAGGGTGATATTGCCCTGATTAACAATGTGATTATCTCGGGGAACGACCGGACCAATGAACATGTGGTGCGGCGTGAGCTGCGTACCCTGCCTGGTGATAAGTTCAGCAAATCGGAACTGATTCGTACGGTACGGGAACTGGCCAACCTGGGGCACTTCGATCCCGAAAATATCGAGCCCAATCCCATCCCCAACCAGGCAGATGGAACTGTCGATATAGAGTACAAACTGGTGGAACGTGCTACGGACCAGCTGGAGGTATCCGGTGGATACGGAGGCGGTATGCTGGTGGCTACTGTGGGAATCCGTTTCTCTAACTTTGCGGCCAGCAGGATCTTTCAGCCCAAGGCATGGCGACCGGTCCCCTCGGGCGACGGTCAGACCCTCTCCCTGAGGGCACAGACCAATGGAAGGGTATATCAATCCTACAACTTCTCCTTTGTGGAGCCCTGGTTCGGGGGAAAGAAACCCAATTCCTTCTCCCTGTCCGGATACTTCTCCAAGATGAACCGGAATCCATACGCCTTCTATTCCGGGGGCGGCAATGAAAATATCAAGGATGAATACTACTCCGTGATTGGAGCCACCATCGGACTGGGAAAAAGACTTACCTGGCCAGATGACTACTTCACCCTATATAATGGCTTCTCTTATCAGCGCTACAAGGTGAAAGATTACCCGGGCCTCTTTCTGGTGGACAACGGTTTTTTCAACAACTTTAGTTTCACCACTACGCTGGGACGAAGCTCGCAGGACCAGATCATCTATCCCAGGCGTGGTTCCAATATCAGCCTGAGCTTGCAGATTACACCGCCTTACTCCCTTTTCAATCCTGGTGTGGACTACGCCACTTTTCCGGATGAAGAAAAATACAAGTGGGTGGAATACCATCGCTGGATGTTCAAGGCCGACTGGTTTCATGCGCTTTTGGGCGACCTGGTGTTAATGACCCGCATGCAATTTGGTTACCTGGCACACTACAATGACGCCATAGGCCCCTCACCCTTTGAAGGCTTTGACCTGGGTGGAGACGGGCTTTCAGGCTACAACCTCTATGGGCGTGAGACCATTGCACAGCGTGGTTATCCCAACCGGAGTCTGACCCCTACAGATGAAAACGGGAACAAATCGGGAAATGTCTATACCAAATACACCCTGGAGCTGCGTTACCCGGTTTCGCTGAATCCTTCGGCAACCATTTTTGGCCTTGTCTTCCTGGAAGGAGGGAACGCCTGGTATGCCATCGATGAGTTCAGTCCATTTAATGCCAAGCGTGCTGCCGGAGTGGGTATAAGAGCATTTCTGCCCATGTTTGGTTTGCTTGGGATCGACTGGGCCTGGGGCTTTGACAACTATCCGGGACACAATGAGATCAGTGGTTCACAATTCCACTTTACCATCGGTCAGCAGTTCTAATTATATCTGATAAACTACTTTGGTACGGTGTTTGAACCAGCAACTAGTAAACAATGATCAGACAGAGATCTAAAAACCTTATCACCATGAAAAAATTAATATTATCGGCCCTGGTACTCACGCTCTTTGTTGGAAGTGCCCTGGCACAGAAATTTGCCTTTGTCGACTCTGACTATATTCTTCAGAACATCCCGTCATACAAAGCAGCCCAGGACGAGCTGGATAAAACTTCTGAAACCTGGGAGGCAGAGGTTGCCGTCGAGTATGAGAAGATCGAAAATTTGTATAAGACCTACCAGTCGGAGCGTGTTCTGCTCACAGATGATATGAGAACGAAGAGGGAAGAGGAGATCATAAGCAAGGAACATGCAGTAAAGGATCTTCAGGCCAAATACTTTGGTCCCGAAGGCGATCTGAGCAAAAAGCGCCAGGAACTGGTGAAACCGATCCAGGATGCCGTTTACAAGACAGTAAAAGAGCTATCGGCAGAAGGCTCTTATGCCATCATATTTGATACCGCTTCGGGGGCCTCTATATTGTACTCAAACCCCCGCTATGACTTGAGTGATGAAGTACTTAAAAAGTTAGGTTATAAAAATTAAAATCTTACATTTGTAGCCGCTTCTTAAAAACAAAGTAAATAATACGCAATTAACAGACAATGAACATGATGAAACGAATGATTCTGGCCGTGGGTATTCTCAGTATGGCCTTTGCACTCCAAGCACAGAAATTTGGGCATGTTACTTCCGAACTATTGCTTCAGGCCATGCCTGAGTATGATTCAGCACTGGTGGAATTGGAAGAACTCAGACAACATTACACACTGGAGCTCGAAAGAATCCAGGTTGAGATCAATCAAAAGATCGAGGACTTTAACCAGAGTGAAGCGACCATGAGCGATCTGATCAAAGAGGCCAAGGCTTCCGAGATCCAGGAGCTGCAAATGCGCCTTCAAAACTATAACCAGACTGCACAGCAGGACCTGCAGCAACAGCAATCGCTCGTGATGCAGCCGGTGATGGAAAAGGCTCGCGGGGCCATTGACGAAGTGGCCAAGGAGCAAGGCTTACTCTATGTATTCGATCTGAGTCAGGGTAATCCCATCTACACTTCCGAGGAGAGCCTGGATATGATACCACTGGTGAAAGCCAAGTTAGGAGTGCAATAGTAACTAGTACTCAGTACTCAGTGACCAGTACTCAGTGCTGGGATCTGGCATCAGGTTGATAATATTATATGGGCTTGTGAATCTTTATCCGGTTCACAAGCCCTTTTTTTTGTACCTTCATTTTCATAAAGACAAGGACAATGAAAGGTTCAGAGGAAAATGGTCCAATAGGAATATTTGATTCGGGGGTAGGCGGACTTACTGTGGCCCATGCGCTGCATACCCTGCTGCCCAATGAGCAACTGGTCTATTTTGGCGATACGGCCCACCTGCCTTATGGAGATAAGTCGCGCGAATCCATCGTTCAGTACTCGCTGGGGATCGCCGATTTTCTGCTGGAACAGAAGTGCAAGGTGATCCTGATTGCCTGCAACTCTGCCTCTGCCAATGCCTTCGAGGAGGTGCAGACTCATGTGGGAAGCAGGGCGGTGGTGATGAATGTGATCGACCCGGTGGTCAACCATGTATGTGTCAATGCGGGTTCTATCCTGGACTCCGAAGGAGATGCTGACCGTACCGAAGTGGATAAAGTCCATACTATAGGGATCATTGGTACCAAGGCTACTATCGATTCGGGTACTTATGAACGGAAGATTAAGGAGACGCTTGCAGAGTTGCTGTCTGACTCCAATGAGATTTCAGAGGTGTCACACCCCGGTCTGAACGTGAGCTCCATGGCCACCCCGCTGTTTGTTCCTATGATTGAAGAAGGCTTCGTATTTGATGATATTTCTAATGCCATTATCCGCTCTTACCTTTCCCGCAAAGAGATGGTCGGAGTTGGCTCATTGATTCTTGGATGTACCCACTATCCTATTATCCGCAATCAGATCAGCCGCTTTCTTAATTTCGAGGTCAATGTGCTGGATACGGCGCGGATTGTTGCACTTTCGGTGCAGGAATTTCTTAACGCCAATAAGCTGCTGGCCACCAAACGTTCCGGCGAAAATCTGTTTTACATCTCTGACTACACTCCTTATTTCGAAGTGATTGCCAATATGTTCTTCAACGAGAATATCAAGTTGGAAAAGCGTAATATCTGGAGTTAATTACTAATCTTGTTGAAAAACTTACGACATCTAGCATCTGATATAAAGACTATTAGTAATTTAGTGGTATGATACAAAATGTAAGCATAGACCATCACACAATTAGTGGTTTTGGTGGTTTTACTGAGGAAACAGTTTTTATTATGCCAAACAAAGGAGCAACCTTATTGCTTGGGATTAATGGGGCTGGTAAGACGACTGTATTAAATTCAATCTATTATTCTCTATCTAATTTAATCTCCGGATTTGTCCCCTTGCGGCCAAAGGAAATCGGGATTTCTCAATCTGCTGTATCCATTAAACGAGATAAGGCTGAGGTCTTCACATATCTCAGTATAAACGATGAGATCCCAGCCAACGAAATTGGCTATCGTCTGTTAAAAAATGGCCAGGTTCAAATTATAGGAAAGGATTCTAATCGAATAAGGAAGGAATTCAAGGACCTTTTTATGGATGGAATCTTGCCTCTTTTCAGATACTTCCAATCGCAAAAGACAATCGATAATTCAACCGTTACCAGCATTATATATAACAAAATTGAAGACAGGAATACAGGATATAATCAGCACTATTCAAAGAGCATCCTGATTCAGGAAGTGACAAGTTTCTTAATCAATCAGATCAATATTGAGAATCAGGAAAAAGTAGATAAAAATGACTTTAGTGTTGAAACTCCAATCGGCATTTATGTACGAAGGACATTAAGAGATTTCTCCAGTGCTCTGTATGATGGTATTGTAGATGTTAAGGTTGGTGAGAGTAAATATTCAACGGGGCAGAGTATTATTCTAACGAAGAATAATAAGTCGTTCGAGTTCCTTCAATTATCCAGTGGAGAGCAATATGTTTTCAGTATCGTTTTAGAATTGATATTCCGAATCGTTACCCTGAATCCAAATAACCCGGATTTTAGAGCAACTCCAGGCATTGTTCTTATCGATGAAATTGAAGATCACTTGCACCCAAAATGGCAGTTGACGATCATTGGCGCCCTGGAGATGTGTTTCCCAAATATTCAGTTTATTATCTCGACCCATTCGCCCCTGATAGCTTCATCTGTCAGAAATAGTAATATTCTTCCGCTCAGCGATTTTAAAGTTATACCCATTGAAGAAATTCCAAATGTTTATAGCGGTACGGCGGATGAATTACTCGAGAAGGTTTTACTATCTGACGTTCAGATTAGTAATTTTTCAACAGAAAAGGATGAGATATATAAACTAATTAATCTTTTGAAATTTGATGAAGCTGAGAAGGTCCTGGATGAATTGAAAACCGAGTTGGGCGCTTATCCTCAATGGATTATTGACCTTGAACAAAGAATCTCATTTGGGAAGGTATGAGCTTTATCCTTAAATCGAAGGAGCCTCATTGCCTGTCAGAGTTGAATGCGGTCCCAACAAATACTTACGATGATCTGAAGGGCGATTGTCAAAAAGAAACAAGAGCCTTACTTCATTTAGATCAAAAAGGGCTTTGTGCATATTGCCAGAGAAAATTTATTTCTAACGTTTTTATTGAGCATTGGATTCCTCAGTCCGCATCGCCTGAACTTCAACTGAAGTATTCAAATTATCTGGGTGTTTGTTCTGGGAAGTTGTATATAAATGAAAATGAGGGAACCTTTAATGTGTTTTGCAGTGTTTCCAAGGGAAGCAGAACTATTACCTTTAATCCTCTCGATGAATCTCATTTTGAAACACTGTCCTATAATGAAGCTAATCAAATAGCATCAAGTAGTTCTAAAATTGACAGCGACCTAAATGACTTATTAAATTTGAATTTTAATATTTTATGTAAGTTAAGGCAGGATAGTTTTGAAAGATATCTGAAGAATATTCTTCAGGTTGCCAGATCTATGAAATTAGAGAAATTGGAAGTGCTTCAGAAAGCAAAAGCGGATCAGTCAAAAGATCCAAATGAATTTGTGCATTATACCGTATATAGATTGAATCAACTAATTGACCTTCACTCCTCTTAACTGGATGTGGCGTCATTCCTTATACCAATCCGAATACATGATGTAATCTTTGGCGATGCGCTTGATCATGGACTCACGGCGCTCAGGATTGACTGTTTTAATGCGTTTCACAGGGACTCCGGCATACAGGCTATTGGGCTCCAGAACGGTCCGCTCCAGCACCACCGATCCGGCTGCCACAATGGTGTTGGAGCCCACCACCACATGATCGAGCAGCACCGATCCGATGCCAATCAGGGAGTGTGCTTCGATCCGGGCCCCATGTATCACCACATTGTGACCGATGGTCACATCGTCGCCGATTTCTGCCACCGAGTCGTTGAAGGTGGTGTGAACGGTGCAGTTGTCCTGTATGTTGACCCGGTTTCCAATGCGAATGGGATTCACATCCCCCCGCAATACCGCTCCAAACCAGATGGAGCAATCGTCACCCATGTGCACATCGCCGATAATGGTGGCATTGTCCGCCAGGTAGCAATTCTTTCCCATCTTCGGGGTGAAGCCTCTTACACTTTTAATAATTGCCATAAATTAAAGTCAGGTCTTGTATCAGATTCGGATTCCCACGATCACCATATCATCGATCTGCTCGTACTTGCCCTGCCATTCGCGAATGGTATCGGACAGCACCTGCTGCTGCCGGGGCATGGACAGGTCGGCATGCTCGGTAATCAGCTCCCTGAACCTTGAATATTTGAATTTTTTCCGCTTATCTCCGCCAAACTGGTCGGCAAAGCCATCGCTGAATAGATAGAGCTGGTCGCCAAGCTCAAGCTGTATCTTTTGCGTCTTAAAGGGCCTCATTTCTTCATAATAGGAGAGGGGCATAGGGTCGGGCTGGTAAATTTTAATCTTTCCCCGCCGCAGCAGATACAGGGCGCTGTTTGCTCCTGAATACTGACAGAGCAGACTTTCCGGGTCGATGCTTACAAGGGCCATATCCATACCATCTTTCTGTTCGCCCATGGCTCCTTTCTGGTCCAGGGCTATGATAATCTCTTTACGCAGCCGGTCAAGGATCGGTCCCGGGTGGCTTATCCCTTCCAGGTTGACAACTTCCTTCAGAAGGGAGGCCCCCAGCAGGCTCATAAAGGCTCCCGGGACTCCGTGTCCTGTGCAGTCGGCAACAGCAATAACCAGGGATTTCCCGCTCCTGGACCACCAGTAGAAATCTCCACTGACCTTTTGCTTGGGGCGGAAGAAGATCAGGTGGCCGGAGAAGTGTTCTTCCAAAAGGGCCGGGCTGGGAAGCATGGCGTCCTGGAGGCGCATGGCATAATCGATGCTGGAACTTACCTCATGATGATTTTTTTCGATTTGCTCCTTCTGTTCCTGGACCAGGTCCCTCTGGGCCTCGATTTCATCCCTTTGTGCCTCTATCTCGTCCCTCTGTGCTCCTATCTCATTTCGCTGACCCTCGATCTTTTTGTTTTGTATTTCAAGCTCCCGCATGTCTTTTTGTTTCCGGAAATAGGCCCGGGAGGAGATCATCAGGAGGACCAGAACGAAGACAATGCCAATAAAGGCCACCGCCAGCAGGATGTTTCGCTGACGCAGTTCGGTTTGTGCTGTTTCAAGCTCTTTGTTTTGTAACTCCTGCTGCTGACTAATTCGCAGAATCTCATTGGCTTGCAGCTCTTTGGCTTTCTCTGATTCTTTGCTGGCCAGTTGCCTGATTAAAGTGGACTCCTGGGAGAGATCGAAATGATTGATTAGCTCATTCAGGAGTGCATTTTCCTGGAGCAAGGTGACCTGTTCGATCCACCTCAGGTTGGTGAAGCAGTTGGCCACAGGTCTGTGCCCAAACATGCGATCTTCCCAACTCACAGTATCACCCCAGGGAGTCATATGATTTCCCAGGTCAAACCCTATTCCAATAAGTGCTGGAGGAAGCCCATGCCGGGACTGGATCCTTTGCAGGTCGTCTTCGTATTGTATCAGCATTGTTTTCAGTTCGTGTGCCTTTCCCTCCTCCATAAAAAACTCCTGACTCAGTTCATTGCTTGCTAAAAGGCGAAAATTATATCTCCGGAAGTCATCCCGGTCCCTGTCTCTGGCAAATAAGGAGCGGAATTCTCTTCGGATCGTGAGATTCAGATGAATGGCAGCCTCGCTGCTCTGCTGCAGCTCACTGATGGAGCTTGTTAATTCCGCTTCACTGGTGTCCTGGAGGGTTTCAAGGCTTTCGTAAATGATTGAATTGGCCGACCGAAGTCCCGCATTATTCTTCCTGAACTGCTGCTCCAGAACCAGGTAGCCATTTACGACGCTGGTAGAGATGGTACTTTGGGTGACAAAAATATAGATACAATAGCCGATTACAATCATCAGAGTACTGGTCAGACTCAGGGAACCTCCGCTTTGTCCTTTAAGGGCTACATAGAGATAAAAGAAAATAAATGCAGGGAGAAGATAAGTGACGATATTAAGGAGAATACCAGCTCCGGCCCAGTGCTGGACCTTAAAAAGAAAGGCAATAAGCATAAGGAAGAGCGTGATAAAGCGTACTACGAGGTAGGCGGTATGAAGTGTTGAAGAGCTAAGCCTTCTTTCCCGGATCAGGTTCAGGGGCAGGTAGGCCAGATTCAGGATAAACACAGAAAGTGTCAGAGCAACACTTGCACCGGGCCATCGCTGGAATTTAAATAGTACCCCCAGGACAAAAAGGATAAGGCCGGCAAAGCCAAGGATGCGTTCAATTTTTTTCACCCGAGTAAATTAGTGTTTCTTGTTTGATTATTCAACCCTGAACAAGGTTTAATCCGGATTGGCATTATGTTTAAATATCTATATATCTACATGGGTGTATACATGACTTTATTGAGTGCCGGCCGGCATGTTAAAAAAAATGTAAAGAAAGTACTGCGGGGATAAGCACCGGGTATTAAAATACCTAACTTTGAATTGTATTTAACATACTAACTTTTAACTTATTTACCCATGGCAAAGAACCACAGGGTTATAGAACTGGACCAGGTAGTAGTGAAGTTTGCAGGCGATTCTGGAGATGGCATGCAGCTTACAGGAACACAGTTTTCAGATACCTCTGCATTTATCGGGAACGATCTCTCCACCTTTCCGGACTACCCATCAGAGATCAGGGCGCCGCAGGGGACCGTGGCAGGAGTATCGGGTTTCCAGGTCCATATCGGTCATAAGGAGGTAAGCACCCCCGGTGACCAGGCCGATGTACTGGTGGCCATGAATCCCGCTGCGCTCAAAGCAAATATGAAGTGGTTGAAGGATGGTGCCACCGTCATTATCGACATTGACAACTTCGACAACAAGCACTATAAGAAGGCAGGTTATGAGGAGGATCCGCTGCATGATGACTCCCTTGATGGTTACAATTTGGTAAAGGCCCCCATCACCGAGCTTTCACGTAATGTGGCCGTGCAGGCCGGACTCGATAACAAGAGTGCAGATAAAACCCGAAACCAGTTTGTGGCCGGACTGCTCTACTGGTTGTTTAACCGTGATCTGAAGATCGGTGAAGACTTTCTGAAGACGAAGTTCAAGTCAAAGCCGGCACTGGTCAAAGCGAATATTGCGGTTCTGAACGAGGGCTACAACTATGCGGAGACCATTGAGGCACTCTCCACCACCTTCCATGTGGACCCTGTGAAGGGGAAGAAGGGCTTGTTCAGGAACATTACCGGCAACCAGGCTACGGCCTGGGGTTTGCTGGCTGCTGCTGAGAAGTCAGGCCTGGAACTATTCCTGGGATCATATCCCATCACTCCGGCCACTGAGATTTTACAGGAGATTACCAAACGAAAACACCTGGGAGCCATTGCTTTTCAGGCTGAAGATGAAATTGCCGGGATCAGCTCGGCCATTGGTGCATCTTTTGCAGGGAAGCTTGCATGTACCAGTACCTCGGGACCTGGATTGGCCCTGAAGGGTGAGGCCATCGGTCTGGCCGTGATCACCGAACTACCGCTGGTCATTGTGAATGTACAACGGGGCGGACCTTCCACCGGATTACCTACCAAGACCGAGCAAGCGGATCTGCTGCAGGCCCTCTATGGCCGAAGTGGCGAGTCGCCCTGTATTGTAATTGCGGCCTCATCCCCGGCCAATTGTTTTAACTATGCCTTCCAGGCTGCAAAACTTTCACTGGAGCATATGACACCTACGATCTTGCTGACTGACGGTTATCTGGCTAACGGCTCGGAGCTATGGAAGATCCCTTCCATGAAGGATATGCCGGAGATCAAGCCACCGCTGGTGAAGGACAATACAGAAAATTACCAACCTTATAAACGCGATCCCCAAAGGCTCAACCGTTACTGGGCCATTCCGGGTCAGCCCGGACTGCGTCACAGGATTGGGGGACTCGAAAAAGCAGATGTGACCGGAGAGGTGTCGCACGACCCCATGAACCACCAGGTGATGGTGGAGCTGCGCGAAAAGAAGGTGCAGAAGGTGGTGGAATTTATTCCCGGGCAGGAGGTAACAGGAGCGCCGGAAGGCGACCTGCTGGTGGTGGGCTGGGGCGGAACATACGGTGCTCTGGTCAGTGCTGTCAGCGACCTGCACGAGGAAGGGAAGAGTGTGGCACTGGCACATTTCAATTACATTAACCCGCTGCCGGGCAATACAGCCGAAGTATTCTCCCACTATAAAAAGATCCTGGTGTGCGAGCTCAACCTGGGGCAGTTTGCCTCCTACCTGCGCTCCAAGCATCCGCAGTTTGAATACCTGCAGTACAATAAGGTGCAGGGACTGCCGCTTTTTATATCTGAATTGAAAGTAAAGATTAACGAAGTTCTGGAATCCATTAAATAGAAGCAATGGCACATAATTTTGAACCTGTTGCGTTAAGCACAAAAGAGGATTTTAAAACGGACGGACCAGTTAAATGGTGTGCCGGTTGCGGAGGGCACTCTGTTCTTAACACCGTCAAGAATGTGTTGCCGGAGACCGGCATTGATAAAGATAAGGTAGTCTTTGTATCGGGGATCGGCTGTTCATCCCGTTTCCCCTATTACATCAACACCTATGGTTTCCACAGCATGCATGGCCGGGCCAACCCCATTGCATCGGGGATCAAGATATCTAATCCAAATCTGAGTGTCTGGATCGTGACAGGCGATGGCGACTCCATGGCCATTGGCGGGAACCAT
>QMPQ01000071.1 GCA_003648635.1 Bacteroidota bacterium
ATCCCAGGATGCAATGGAAGGGTTGTGCCCCCACGCCACCCTGCCGGGAAATTCTCCTTTGGCTACGCCCAGTGGGATATTTGGCTTATACCAGATTTCAAGCTCTTCGGCGATACCTCTTTCACTGGCACTGACTTTATCTGTAGTACTCACAGTAAATAAGGAGAATGCTCCGAAGCTTAACACTAAAAACAGCAATGCGGCCGGGTATTTGGCTTCAATCAACTTATGCTTTGCCTTTTTGAATGCCAATACACTCACTGATAGGGATATTATCCAGATTACAAAGCTGGACATAATTGGTGCTGCGATTTGCATACATGGATAAAGGGCCCTGGATGGTTTCGGAATGACCCGCAACAGGAACCAAAGGGTAGCAAGCAGAGAGATAAGTATGAACACCAATCTTCCTGTAACTTTTAACCTGGATAAAAATAGTGTAGCTCTTTTGATCCAGTTGGGAAGTTTACGTAATCTTTCTTCTGTAATCATTTCAGGTATGTTTAATGGTTTGATATTTTCTGTGCATACCATTTCCAGCCCCATTGACCCACAGTCCATGTAGTATTCCCTACGGGGAGCTCCTGAATAGACATATTCCTGTAAAAATCTGCATATTTCCAGTCTGATATACCCAGGAGCAGTCCAAGTAGCAATGCAGTACCCATGGAAAGCATCTTAAGCCCATGTGTTGTTTTATCAATGAGTTCGTGCCCCAATAACAGTATAAATGGGATGATCAGAAGTATATGGCGAGTTGCACTGAATGGGGCAAAAAGAATAACAAACAGGCTCAGGGAGGCCAGGTACAAGAAAATAACGAACTGCTTTGATTTAAAAAAGCCATAGAAGTCTTTCTTAACCAGGTTGAAGCCCACCAGAAATAATGCAATAAGAACCAGAGATCCGGAGGTTAGAAACAGGGTATTCATGAGTACTGAAATCCGTGATTCCTGAAAATCCCCAAAATAGATGGCTGTAAATGCGAGTCCAAGTAATAAATAGGAAATGTGAATGATTATACCCATATATCTCTTTGGTAAGCAACCATATATAAAAAATGGAATGAAAACAGAAACGGATCCTAAACAAGCAATGAAGCTCCACAATTTATTGATATGGATTGAATTTTTTGGCCTGTCAATAAGGTGGATCGAACCGTATTCCGTAAAATTCCAAATACCTTCATAATCATTCCCATAAGGAAAAAAAAACAAAGGGGGTTGATTATGAGTGTTCATGGGGGTGGTCGTTTCCCCAGTTGATCAATCCCGACATGGGACTCGTGGGATTCACACTTAAGTATGCAGCCGCTTCCAGATGAAAAGAATCATCAATATGAAATGCCTTATTCAGATTGATTGCTGTCAGGCCAATCCAAAGAAGGATCAGGAGAACGTATTTGTGATTAAATATTTGCCTGATCATTAGGAAGCATTTTTCTGAGTGAAAGAATTTTCAATTTTTTAGTCTGCAACTGAATCCTTTTAAAATTAAAGATTAGTACTGACCTGACAAACTATTTATTCATCGCTGTATAGAATAAGAATATTCCGTGTTCCATCTGCTTTTACAAAGCTTGCCGTATTGCACTTTAATCATCAGTTATTATTTTACAAGTTTTATAAAACAATCCGCAGGTTGTTCCTCAACATAATCCGTTAATACTTTCAAGCCCAAATAATGATTTGATAAT
This sequence comes from Bacteroidota bacterium, assembly GCA_003648635.1. Taxonomy (GTDB): domain Bacteria; phylum Bacteroidota; class Bacteroidia; order Bacteroidales. The sequence goes on from QMPQ01000071.1 coordinate 1,697, forward strand.
TTGGAGTCAGGTTTGGTATAATTGAAATTTAAATGTCTCCAAAAAGTCATAGCTGTACCAGCATAAACGGTAAATGCTTGCAAAGCATTCAATTCTATTTCCAATAATTGAATTTCCTGGAGATAGCCTTTTAAGATGTATCTTACCTTCTCTAAATTAACAGTTTTTCCCTCACCACAAATTCCAATTATCATCATTCCGATGTCAAAGACTCGAAAATAGCACGCTGATTCTTCAAAATCTAATATTGTAACTGAGCTTTCATCTTCACTAATAATTACATTATCACAGAAAACATCACCGTGAATGAATGCTTTAGGTAAATTTGAAGAGAAGTATGGCGATACATACTCTAACTTTTCCTTCAGCCAAACATCAAATGAAGAATTAGCAGCATAATTCTCCACATTCACAAACTGCTCCTTCCCAAAACTAAGCTGTTTTGGAAGATACCCTGGTATTTCTAATTTATGAAGTTTACCTATTTCCCTTCCAATTAATTCTATCAAATGATGAGGTATGTCTCTTAGAATTTTCCCATCAATAAATTTCTTAATCATTATGGGTCTACCCTCCCAAAGGATAACAGGTTCGTTATTCGTGTTGCGAATAACCTTTGAAGTCTCGAAATGATTTTTTTCTAAATACTCTAATATATATGCTAATTCTCTAGCTTCAATATCTGACTTTTGTTCGCAAATGGTTAGTACATAATTGTTTTTCTCTGTATTTATTAAATAGTTTGTATTTGTTGAACCTCCACTTAATACTTTAAAAGATCTTATTTTATTAATGGCAAAGTATGCTAAAATATTCTCAATTTCATGCATTGTAAAACTGGTGTATTGTGCCATCTTAAGTTTAGTATATTAATCCCTTTTGCTATGCTCATTTTTTCTAGTTTGCAGACCTTTAAGTCCGCAATATTTTTAATATTCACTCCCACTCAGGAAATTGAGTAATATTTAGATCTAGTTTGGCTATAGTTTGCATATCCGATTTGGAAAGCTCAAAGTCGAAAATGTCTAAATTTTCAATCATATGTGCTTTTTGGGAAGATCTTGGGATAGCAACAATACCTCTCTGGTAGTGCCATCTTAAGCTCACCTGAGCAATGCTCTTATTATACTTTTTTCCAATGTCAGTAAGGGTCTGGTTATTAAAAATTCCATTGCGACCTGCTGCAAAAGGAGACCAAGCTTCCATTTGCACTTCATATTTTTTCAAAACTTCATATGAATTGTGCTGCTGAAAGAAAACATGCGTTTCAATTTGATTGACTGCGGGTTTAATATTGGCATATGTCATCAAATCATCAAGTTGATCAGGCTCAAAATTACTCACTCCAATGGCTCTGATTTTACCTTCCTCGTAAAGCTCTTCCATAGCCTTCCAGGAACCTTTTACATCTCCTCGAGGTCGGTGGATGAGATATAGATCTAAATACTCCAAGCCTAATTTGTTAATGGATGTTTCAAAGGCTTCCTTTGCACTTTCATATCCCGAATCATCAACCCAAAGTTTTGAGGTTATAAATAGTTCTTCTCTTTTTATGCCACTTTGTTTAATTCCTGCTCCAACAAATTCTTCGTTTCCGTAAACGGTGGCAGTATCAAGAAGGCGATAACCCACTGAAATTGCTTCAGATACACATCGTTCACAAGTAGCGCCTTTTAGGGAATGCGTTCCAAATCCAAGAATTGGCATTGGTATGCCGTTGTTGAGCGTAACGGTCGGAATTGAATTTTCCGTTTGTGTAGAATTAAGAGCGCCGAAAACTTTATTACCGCTCAAGTGTAAAAATATAGTAGAAGCTGCAAACACTGACCCGGTTTGTACAAACCTTCGACGTGTTATTCCATTAGATTGATTTTTCTTCTCCATTTTCTTCCCTTTAGTTTTATTCAAATATAGAATATTCTTCAACTTTAAGCATGTAGGATCGCATGAAATCGAGGCTGGTATATATCCTCTGCATTTCTAAACCTATCAAAAATTTGACAAATTAGAACGAGTAATGAAACGTTTCATATACACTTTGTTATACACATTGCGAACTAATTATTTAAGTGTAATGACCTTAATTCTGGAATATGATTCAAGATCATCTTCATAGATTTTAATCGTAGCTTCACCTGAATCACAGAAGTGTATTCTCAAATCTGGTATAATCTGACCTTCCGCTTGGAAGACATAATTATCATATCTATCAAAAATTGCATTTGTTGACCACCCTTGATTATTATAAACAACTACTCTTTTACCTTCTATAGTTACTCTAAGTTTTGAGTTTATTGTTGGCAGAGTAGCCTTCATACTGCAATATGCTCCATCGCCATACTGTGGGCCACGATCTGAAATATATACAGTGTCTGGAATGTTTAAAATATTTAGACCATGAAACCCTGAATCTGGGTAAACAAAAGTACATGTCTCACAAATATCTTCTTTGTCACATGTAGTGAAGAGCAAAATCAGAATCAGCAAGGTGAAAAGATTAATAATACGTTTCTTAATCATGATGTGAGATATAAATTTGTGCTAATTCACTTTTGCTTGCCAATTTGCAATTAAACTCTTATTGGGCATTGCTTTTGTTACTACACGGTTTTCATTCTATCCAATATGCACTAAATTCTTTTATATGAGGATCTCCAATTGAACTTGGAATTCTTAATCTGATTTTTAAAGTTTCTATTACTTCAATTTTCTGAATCCGTTTTTGTCCGATACATTCACCTCTTGCAACTTCCTGCCATTTACTATTAATAAAAGCTTCAATGATATATAGTCTTACCCGCTCTCCTTTGGAAATCTCTTCCTTGAGAACAATATGATTTATTTTTGTGTCTTTCTTTATCTTTAAAACTAATTTCGTATCCTGTCCATTTGTTGTATTAATGGGTTTATAGAATCTCCTATGAGTTTCAATACCGAGTTCTGCTAACCTTTTCTTATCTGCTTCTGGCATCAAACCTGCTGGATTTGGTGTAAGCCCAAGTATCAAGGTTGAATTTCTACCTACTGATTTATAGTACATATCCAGTAAAATTTCCAAGGGTTGAATATGTGCTTCGTCACCTGGTTCCCAAAACCATTCATGCCGACCATTATATCCTCTTAATGGAGCATCTGACATGGCAGGCATCCAATAATTGCCATTATTATCGCCATGCTTAAGAAGTTTAAAATTGTCTGCAAAAACAACATCCTTATTGGTTGAATGTGAATATGGGAAGGGATAAGTAGACCAGCATGGATAAGGAACGGTACCTGTTTCAGAGCCTCCCCAGCGAAAATCAGCTCGCTGGCTGTTGTGGTAGAACAGGCATTTTGGCTGGTACTTTTGTACGATTGGTAATACATCTGCTCCATATTCTGAAGGATCATCTGCGCCCCCATCAAACCAGATCATAAATAGTTCACCATACCGGGTACAGAGTTCTTCAACCATACCTTCACACATTTTCTTATAGGCTATTTGCCTATTCTTTACAAACTGACTTTCTCCCTCGATTCTAAAATCATGCACTCCTAAAAAGGAATTCCATCGAATTCCAACATAAATGCAAGGCAAAATATCATATTTCCTGCAGGAATTGACGAAGTCTTCTACGATATCAGCTTTCCCCTCCCTGTATTTAAGTGCTTTCATGCAATAAGGATTTACATCACTTTGGTAGAGGGCAAACCCCGTCTCATGTGTAGCGGTTAGAACGGCAAATTTTGCCCCTGCTGCTTTTGCCGTTCTTATCCACTGATCTGTATCTAACTGCTCAGGGTTAAATATGTTTATATCCGGGATGGGTGTGATCCTGTTTTGTTGCTGGTTGTATTTTTTGCCATCAAAGACATGTAAATCATATGAAACCAGTACGCCCAGTTCTGCTTCGTGCCAAACCAGTTGTTCAGGAGAGGGAAGGGGGATTTGTAATACTTCCTGTGCTTGCATATCCGCAGTAAAAGATAGAATAATCCCAATTACGTATATTTTTCCAATTGACTTTTTGATGCTGATCATTTTACAAATTTCAGGATATAACTTATTGTACAATCTCCTCCATATAGGTTTGTTCCGGACGGCACATACAAGTAGGATGGTTTTCCATCCAGCATGAGTACCTGGGGCCTTTCGAACTTCGCGTATTTTCTATTGGCTGGGCCGTAATGAACTGCGACCTTTGACATATCTACCTGGGTATAATCATTTATCCTTTTGAATCCCTGTTCATAATTATTGAATTGTATGCCATTGTCCGAGGTCCAGAGTATTCCGCCTCCCTCTTCAATAATACCGTGGTTATCAGTGGTAAGCAGAGCAATCTTTTCGTTAAAAACAAAGGCATAACCGTCTTCGATTGCTATATCATTTGTTGTAACAGGGGATGGGAATTGCACGTAGGGACCTTCTATATTCTCCGCTATTGCGAGTCCCATCTTCGCTTTTTCGGATTTATAATATAAGAAATAGCCACCCTCGGGATGTTGTAGTAATGCTGGATTATTGACTCCGTTTCCAGCCTCATAATTCCAATATTCTTCATTGGTTGGAGTTGACAGGATCAATCCATCTTCTCCCACTCTTTTCCAGGGGCCATAAGGAGAATCAGCGATGGCCATTCCGATCTTTTGGTTGGAGGGGTGTGGCGGTTGCTTTGGGTTATTGTTAGCGATGTAAAGCAATATAAATTTGTTTCCCACTCTATGAATAGCTGGGTTGCTTGTACCATACTTATCCCAGGTATTTGAATCAGTCCCTTGGATTGCCACATCAGAAAAAGAAAAAGGGCCTTCAGGTTTCTCCCCAACATAGTGTGCAATTTCGCTGTGAGATCGCCAGCCAGGGTCAACTTTTAGTTCACAAGGCCATCGCGCAACAAACAGGTGAACTTTTCCGTCATTTCCAACAATTGGAGAAGTCCCCCATATAGTATATCCGGGCTCTTCAACAGCAACTCCTACAAACTTCCAATTGTCCGCAAAAGTAGTACCTGATGATCCCTTATTGTATTGATTACATGAACAATTAATAAGGATTAACAGGAGTGTAAATGCTATTGTATTTGTTATCCTAATAGGAATCTTCATTTTTCTCATGTGTGGTAATGGCCACGATCCTAGGCGCTTTTGAGCTCCACTTAGATTTGTCAAATTGAATCTCAGACTTTTTCCCTCGTTCAATGAGGTCGGGTTTTGAGTTCTATTTAATAACAGTTAAACTCTAAAACAATTAAGCCTTTTTACAATGCCCCTTTCACCTCAAAAACTGCTGTGTATTTATTTTGTCTATTTGCAGGAACATTTATAATTAATTTATCAGCATCTTGCTTAAAATTTACTTTCTCATTGTTGCCAATCATTCTGATCGCACTAATTTTATTTACTTTATATTTCGATTTCAACCCTAATGACGACAATTCAATAACTCCTTTTTCAGGATTTAGTATAAAAACGTATAAAACGTCATCTTTAGTAGTAAATCTTACTTCATTAGATCCATAAGGCGGAGCTTTTAAAGTCCTTTCGTTGAATTGCTCACTTATTGCGTGTTTTTTCAAATCTTCAAGATCTGTTTCACTCACATCTGAGTGCTCAAGATAAGAATTGAGATTGTCTCCATAAATGCACCATGGTTTACTAGCGTAAATGGCATCACTATTAAGATTCACCCATGCTCCAATATCATCAAGAAGCACCTTATGATCAGGAGGCACAGTCCCGTCAGGTAAAAGTTCTACATTCAATAAGAGATTTCCATTCTTACTAATTATATCCGTCATCATTTCAATCACAGTTCTGGCATTGTGCTTATATCCTTTATGCTTGTCTGTCTTGTAAAACCAGGTTCTCATTGTGATTATTCCCTGCCATGGAAACGGAAGGATTTCGTTAGCTCCACCACTCTCAATGTCTTTAGCAATAGAGGGCTCGTTATTGAATTTTCCAGCCACAACTGCCATTATCTTTCCATTTTTACGTAAGCTGTTATTGTAAAATGCACTACATACTTCTTTTCCATAGGCATCGTATGGGAATCCGTAACCATCAAACCAAAGCATATCTACATCGTATTTAATAGCCAATTCTTTATGGCGTAACACCCAATTTTCCTTTACTTCTTCAATCCACTCTGGGGATCTTTTTTCTGGTGGCAACCCATAAAGATCTGCTGGATCTAATCCTTCCCACCATTTCCCTATACCATCTTCTTTAGTCATGTGTCCATCGTAGGGTACTCCTTTTAATGGCCCAGATGTATCAAAATCAAATGCAGGCAGCCACCATCGTAAGAAGCGATCGTCATGAGAACTAACCCCAAATGGTATATCATATTTTTTTGCTGATTTCTCAAATTCTCCAATAATATCACGTTTCGGTCCAATATTTACTGAGTTCCATGGATGGTATGTAGAATTAAAGTTATCGAAATGGTCGTGATGATTTGCCAATGCTACAAAATATTTTGCACCCAATTTTTTGAAATATTTAAGGAGTGTATCTGTATCCAGATTCTCTGCTTTCCATTCATGAATGACATCTTTGAATCCTTTCTCGGAGGGATGTCCGTAAGTTTTGTTGTGATATGAATAGGCATCTTTACCCCATAATTGCTTTCCTACATCTTGCATATACATGTGACGTGCATACCATCCCCCACCTTTCTCGGGTTGTGTTTGTGCACCCCAATGAACCCAAATTCCAAATCTGGCTTCCGTATACCATTTAGGAAATTCATACTGCTCTCGCAATTCTTCCCAGGTAAGTTCTTTATCTTGCGAATAGCTAGCAGTACTTAAAACTATAGTAAAAAATATTAGCAAAATATGTTTTACATATTGCGTATTAGCGATTATTAATGGCTGTTTAATTTTCATGATGCTTTTATATATTAATATTTCAGGACGGGGTAATTTTTTTCCCAAAGAGACAGGCTGGCATATGACACATAGGTAGCATTCGTTAATTCTAATTTATCCAATTTGCAATCACATTTTTTACTACTGGAGCAATGTTTACTCCAATCATTCACTGAGGACCAAATGTATCGTAATGGGTTACATAGTAATTTAGTTCCACCGCAAATTTCCAGGGCCTGCCGTTTATTTTAATGGTTTTACCTACAGGAATTTTAGTTGTTTGAGAGTAGGTTGCCGGAGCAATACCTTCATTGGTTGTTCCAGAGGGTCTCCTTCTGACCTGTTTCCTGACAGCCGATCATGCCTGTCAGTAATGCTGCAATGAGAATCGTTATTACTTTCATTTGGATTTCATGTTAGTTGTTTACCTGGGATTAATTCTTTCTCAATTGATTGTGGTTAATGAATGCTAGCAGTTGTGGTATGTCTCGTTTCTATTCAATCTTTTTACACTGAAACTCTTGATCCTGTGCTAGAGTCATACTCATAACGACTTGCTGGTCATTAGAATTAAAGATAAACTTAGCATCAGCCCCGCTTATAAAAAACTTATTATCCTCGTAAGGTATAATTTCAAATTTATTTCGCCCTGATAATTGTGCGTATAGCTGGTCTCCTTTCATAGTAATTTCAAATATGAGATTGGGTTGTAGTTCGTATTTCCCTAAGTACTTTTCAAGTGCTTCAGAATTTAGTTTAATGGCAGTATATACGGGAATTGTTTTATCAGTGCGTTTCAGAATGACTGGTGATTTAGGTCTTTCAACATTTACTCCGGTTATCTGTCCTTTTCTATCTCTTTGAAACTTCAGGGTAGTCAGACCATTTTTAATAAAGAAATTATCCTTTTTATAAGGAAATATTTGAAGCTTCCTGCGTCCCTTAATCGTAGAATACAACTTACCTTCTTCTAAACTTATGATTCGTTGCTCATAGGAAGCAAACAAAGAATCAGACTCATAAACTCCTGTATAGGATTCCAAATCTATGTCGTTCAGGGATATTTCTGTCCATTCGAAAGGTTTATCTATTGCTATCCCTGCTATTTTATACGCAACATCCCAGGGAGCGTGAGCTTGACAAAAACAATTCCCAAGCACAGCAACAAATACCTTTTCTTCAGGAAGGAAAAGTGCGGTTGATAAGTATCCTACCGCACTGCCATTGTGTCCAAACCAGGGACTTCCCTGAATATTTCCAAAAGACCATCCATATCCAGATTCTGTTGCCTTACCGTTATTTAAAATAAAAGGAGTCAGGGCTTTTTCAAGGCTCTCTTTGCTTAATACCTTTCCATCTGCTACAGCATAGTGCCAGGTTGACAGATCCTCCACTGTAGAGAGCAACGCTCCTTCTGAAAAGTAATTGGATGTACTAAAATAACTGTCATTTTCGTAACCCGTTAATCCTTCTTGATAACCAGATGCCCGGTTTATAATTATTTCAGCGTCTTTTTCATAATAGGAATTTTTCATCCCCAGCGGCTGAAATAAGTTTTCTTCAATATAAGCTTCATAGGTTTTACCGGATACCTTTTCAATGATATATCCAAGTATGTGATATTGTGAATTAGCATAGTAATATTTTTCACCCGGGGCAAAATCCATTGGCTCATTTTTAATACTATCAATCATCTCCTTTGGAGTATGATCTTTTTTACCAAACTCTTCCTCGAAGGCTTTAGAAAACCCCGAAATACCACACGTATGCGTTAATAAATGTTCAATGGTGATATGATGCCAATATGGAGGAGAATCTTCAATATATTTGGTTATGGTATCCTGTAATGAAAGTTTCCCCTCCTCCATTAATTTCAGAATGGCACAGGCTGTAAATTCCTTGGTAATGGATCCAATCCGAAAAACATGGTATGGTTGCATATCTACATCCAACTCCAGATTCGCTTTCCCAAATGCCTTTAGATAAACGATTTGCCCATTATTGGCAATCAGTGCAGTTCCACCCGGCCCATCGGCAGGGTATAAGTCGTTTAACAACTTGTCATATTTCTCTTCCTTTTCCTTGTCCTGACCAAATGCAGTTGTTGAAACCAATGTTAGGGATATAATCCATAAAAAATTTAATAAAATAGCTGTCATAATATTATATTTAATGAGAATGGTTCAGTGCATATGCTGGTCTGGCTCTTTGCTTGCCCAAATGGACTCGGACTTACAGGATTGACAATACTTTTAAGTATGCAGAAAAAAGCTGATGGAATATTGTCGCATAAAGAAACAGTAATGGCTATTCTTGAAGTTCAGAAGCTAAGGTAAATACCATTTTCCATGAGCCATCTTTCTGCCGTTCGCAGACATCCACCCATGTTCCCTTTCCATATAAGGTATCACCCCATTCTTTATGAATCCATGATCCTAAAAATGTGCCTCTAATAGTAGCAATGTCACCTGATATCCAGGTATCTTCAATCGTATTTTCATGTTTTAAGACTGTGTACCCAGCTCTAATTGAAGTTAATTTAGTCCGAATTGCCTCTTTGCCCGAATATATCACGCCACCTTGAATTCTTAATGCCATCTCTGTATAAAACTCAACATTGGCTTCAGGGTTACCAGAGAGGAAATTCGCATCCCAATCCTCAGCAGTTAACTTTACTAAAGCCTGTTTATCAGCTTCAATGTCATATTTTTTCTGACATGATGAGCCTACAAAAGAGATAATTGTTACAAACAAGATTAGTTTCTTCATAATTACAAGTTTTAACAGAATTATTTAAATGAGTTCATGATTTGTACAATAAAATTATGATACCCCAGAACCAATGTCAAATAAATTCTAAACAAATGGTATGGTCACCGTTGAAGAAATAGTATAAATCAAATCCCGTTCGTATTTGCTTGCCCAAACGGGCTTGCTTGGCTTACACTTCAACTACAAGTTAAGGAAGTCTACTTGGGCAAGCAATTTTTTACAAAAGAGACAGGCTTGCATATGACATTTATCCATGCAATACTAAACATTAATGAAAGGAATAATTGTTTCATGCCCTATGAGCCGTTATTAGCCGTCATCCGTTTTCTGTTTTACAAAATTAAAGATAGGGGATAAGAGATTGGAAATCGACAACGGTTTGATGTGCGGCGATGCTGGCCGTTGCGATAGGAATTTTCTTTTATATTCCCGCACATTAAAATAGCGATTCCTTCCAAGCCCAGGCCGGCAGGCCAGCAAATGGCTTATACCGCATGGATAGTTTGTCACCTTTTACCATCAAGTGATCCAATATCCAATTTACTATACTCTCAAAATCTAGCTGACCGGATGCGATTCCTATATTGAGTTGTAGATTTCATTCCATCACAATCCCAATGAAACTATTGCGTTGTTCATGCAAAGACTTAAATGCTACTGTTTATTCTTTTTGTAATTTCATTATCTATTATTATTGATCATTTACTGAGCGGCAAAATGCATTACAATATTCCAATATGACAAGTGGCTTTTCGAAGTAATTTCCTATCAACCGAGGAAAAAGCTTGACGCGGGCTACAATGCCTGCAGGTCAGGTCAATTTCCCGGTAAAAGCGGCTCCCATGCAGCGCACGTTAATCGGTGTCTACCTTCACATCCTTGAACAGAAACGGGTTGTCACTGAGCCTCAAGGCCTTGCCGCTGGCAGTGGTCACATTCCTGAGAACGATTTCCCTGGTTCTGACATATGGAAACTTCTCCTGGTAGGAATCGTCGGTCATTTGTGGATTGAAATTTGTAAAAATGGCGGGACCCTGGTAATCCTCCGAATGATTGGAGTCATCGATATGAAGGGTTTCGATGGTGATCCGTTCAGGCATATAACAGGTGTAGCCGAAATCATGCTGCCCGGAATTGGAACCGCCGATCAGGCTGGCACTGGTAGGCCTGCCTCCGGCAGGCACGAAAACACAGTTGCGGATGACGAGTTCTCCCTGCCATGTACTGCCGTAGTCGGAGCGCAGGTTGATTAGGCTCCTTCCGCGGATGGTGGTGTTCTCCACGGTTAAGACCCCGCTGCCAATGGCATTGATTCCCATGTGTCCCAGGGTCGAGTTGCGGATGGTGGCATTGGCAACCCCCTTGTGAGCATCGAACCGGGAAAAGGTGCAATAGTCATAAACAAGATTCTTGCAGTAGTTGGAACCCAAGATTCCCCAGTATGTTCTGTCGTTGATATCATTTGTCTGGCTGCAGCTCACGAATGATACATTTAGGACACGGTTGACCGAAATGTCGTAAGTGCCCATGGAGACGGGCTTCCCCGCTGAACCAATGGTACGGTAGGTTTTGTGTCCGGTCAGGATGGTGTTCTTAACAGTTACGTAAGCGCAGTCACGGATATTGATGAAACCGCCATAGGGCGCACCATGGTCTCCTTCGCCGGTGACGCGGTGTTCCAGCCCATCCATAAGCACATTGGAACGCCTGATCGTTATGTTTCGGCTGTAATAGGTGTACTTCGACTCAGCTTTATTGGCAATTGTGGTAAAACGTCCTCCGGTGATGTTCAGCGTCGTCTCGTCCAAGGGTAAGGCAGTGATATCCGTGATCTGGTCGAAGTCCCAGATGATCGGACCGTCCATATCCACATTGCCGTTTTTATCAACGACAAAGATATCTGTTTGCGGAGATCCATTGTTTTGGTTCAGCCCAAAACGGATATAGTGCTTTACGTGAGAATTGGTGACCGTGACCAGACAGGATCCTGGCAAGGAGACGTCGATTTTCTCCTGATTTCTCTTAAGCGAAGATATCCCTTCAAGTTTAAACGGTCGCAGGCTGGAACTGACCATGAAAATAGAAGCACTACGGTTTTGGACTTCGGTATCGTCAATGATGAAGGCCGCTGTGCCGAAATCGGTGTCAGTCCGGATGACCGCTGTGCGCTCCTTTCCTCCAATGTAGTATGTGGCCCCCTCCTCGGCTTTCACCAAAAGGCCGTGCTGATTGGCGAACGCATGGGCCGCAGCAATAGCGTCTATATCATCGGTTTTGCCGTCGCCACTGGCACCGAAGTCACTATAGTGGACCAATCCAATGGCTTTAAATTTAAGGACATCCTTTGGGGATACATTTACATGCAATTCTCCATTTTCATTTGTGCGTACCTGGGTTTTTTTCTTTTTGGATGTGATCACTACATTTTCAAGCGGGCTTTCGGTCTGCCCCCGTGCCACAATTACACAGGAAAAGAAGAAGAACAATAAGAGGAAATATTTCATCATGAGCGTATATTAAAAGTCATCAATTTCAGAAAAATCAATAAGATTGTTAGATATTAGGTTTACTCGTGAAGCTCGTGATAAACTGGCAATTTTCACGCATAAACGCAAATAAATATTCAATTAGATTGTAAGCTTCCCACTAACTTATTTTATTATAAATTACAGGCATTTGCCCTTTCCACTTGTTCCATAAGTCATTTTCAACTATTAGCTTAGCCATAAAATACCCAACATTTATTCGGCTTGTTTTGCCAGGACTAAATAGGGCACTCCTTGTAGGTGAAGCATATATCTCGTATTCGGTTACGATATCTTCGTTAATTAACGTATCTGGTCGTACAGCCACCCATTGAATTAATTTATTATTTTGCCCAATGTCCACTCTTAAAATGTCTGCTGCTTTTTCATTGTCTAATTGCGGTGGGACAAGTAAACGAATCAACTCCATCACTAATTTTTGTCCAATCGAAATGGGTTCATTTAAATCTCTGTTCCTGTTACCAGTTGTATTCATCAACACAAACTTGATAGGTTTTTCTGGTGAATTCTTCTGAATTGCATTACTAAGCAATGTAACGGCATCGGTTACTAAATTTCTGGGTTTTCCAAAAATACCTTTCAAAGTCAAATTATGACCAAGGCAAGAAGCAACCGACTGACAATCTTTCAAATAATTTATCATTTCATCCACACTAATCTCAGAGATACAGGCTTTGATTATTGATATTTTGTCACTGCTATTCCAATTGTCAGGTATGTTTCCAGATGGACGTACTATTACCTTGACTTTTTGTCCCATATTCAATAATTGTTCTACCAACTGTTTCCCTGTTGCACCAGTTGCACCTACTACTAATGTTGTCATATTGTTAATTTATTAATTTTGTATGGATTTTTTCAATAGCTTACAATGCAGCGCTAAACGTCTCTTTTCTACCATAATTCTGAACAGTTCATTGGGCCAGCGAGCCCGTTTCTAGGTTGTAAGAAGTACAGTAGATTGTTCTTTCCTAACACAAAATGTATGAGTAAAAATAAGCAATTCTATGGCATTGACATTTCCAAGGACGTATTTGATGTGGTGGACCATTTGGAGCACCATCATCAATTTCTAAACGATGCTTCGGGTTTCAAGGAGTTTGGCAAAATCTTAACTGAGAATAGTCATTGTGTGATGGAAGTAACCGGGAGCTATTTTCAGGGCTTGGCCACCTGGTTGCACGTAAGATCCATTGATGTCTCAGTGGTAAATCCACTATCTGTAAAACGGTTTATCCAGATGCGATTGAAGACGAGCAAAACAGACAAGGCAGATGCCAAAATGATCCGATTGTATGCTGAGGCCGAGAACCCTGGATTATGGCAGCCTCCCTCTGAATATATCATTGAGGCAAATGATTTGCATAGGTTGATAACCCTGCTATTGAGGCAAAGGACAGCCCTTAAAAACAAGCTTCATGGTCTCTCTGCTAAAGGAGTTAAAAAAGGTGTTGTAATCACTTCTGCTCGTCGTCAGATTCGTAACCTGGATCATGAGGTGTCTACTCTGGAAATGAAGCTGGAAGAAGTGGTTAAAGCACACCAGGCAAACTTGATTACCAGATTATGCTCAATCCCTGGTATAGGGAAGAGGACCGCTATATACTTAATCGTAATAACACAGGGTTTTGAGAAGTTCGAAACCAGCCGGCAGCTGATCTCATATTTTGGCCTTGATCCAACGATTCACGAATCAGGATCCAGCGTCAGGGGCAAAAGCCGGATAAGCAAAACAGGGGATAATCTCATAAGAAATCTGCTATTCATGTGCTTGTTTACAGCTTGCAAGCATAACAAATCATGCAGAGAAATATACCAACGAATCACAGCTAAGGGTAAATCGAAGAAGCTGGCCCTGATTGCTGTAGCCAACAAGCTACTAAAGCAATCATTGGCGATAGCCAAGTCGGGAATCTATTACGATGAAAATTTTAGAAGTGTGAACCTAAATAATGTGTAAAAAGGCTTGGATTTTAGCACAGTTCATTGTTAGCTGTTGCCTATTTTTCAATTAATTGTGATACTTCGGAATGAAGATTTGGAAGATGATTAATGACAATACTCCATATCACTTCATGCGAAATACTATCATATCCGTGAATAATCCTATTTCTAGCGCCAACTATCTTCTGTGCATTCTCAATTTGAAATTCGGGATCAGCTTTAAGGATTCTGTTCAACGCTTCACCGATAATCTCAAGATTTCGTTCGATGGCGCGTTGGGTTTTCTTGTCAGAAAGGAAATCTTCAAATCTTTTTGGCTTTTCGGAATAATAGCTTTCTATTTCCTCAATCGATTGAAGGATATCATAAAGCCAGGTTTTAATCTCATGCTTCATATACTAGCTGTTTCGTGGAGTCAATTGATTCAAGCAAATATGGATTTCGTAAGGCTTTTTTCTCTAGCAGATCAACATCTCTATCTAGTAAACTCTCAAGCGAGAACTTCAAATCAAAATAGTTGTCTGCATATTCTTCCAATGAGACATTAGAGAAATCAACCAGAAAATCAATATCACTATCTTCACTAAACGAATCACCCAGAATAGAACCGAATACAAATAATTCCGAAACACTATGCTTTAAGCAAAGTTGCCTAATCTGATTCACGTATTGAGATAAAACATCCATATTTCAAAAGTACAAATATTCCCATTGAACTGCTCATTCAACATCGGCTAAATTAAGTTGCTTAGCCTTAGCACTTTTTATTCCATGCACGATTCAAGGATCTGTTTAAGTGTTTGGCCATTTTTTTGGTTTCTCATACTTCAAGACTCTTCTTCTCCCACCTTTGGTTGTAATCTTGGCAATCAGGAGATCATTTTTCCTGCCTTCTGAATATGCTTTGGCTACAGCTCGGGCTATGTGTTCCCGTTTGAAAAGGGTAGCTTGATCGATGGAATTTCCGTACCCATCATATGATACATTGAGCCAAAATCTCCATTTTCTATTGCCAAGGATATCACTATAAACAACATATCTGACCGGATCTTCAGAGTCCTTTAGACTGTGCTTCAATTCATGAATTTGCTCTGCTGTTAACTCAACAAAATCAACCTCGATGTCATGTTGGGTTTCTATCTTTTTCTTTTTCATATCCATATGCAATGAACATTTCTAGGTTGCAGCAATAACGGTTTGGATAAACGGCCATTTTAATGACGTTTATTGTTATGAGCTTTTTTGCCTTTTCAGTATTTTAACAATTCTATTATTTATGATTTCTGACAAGTTCCAATTGTACAGTTTAGGATCAGTTGTACTGTAGAACTCAATAACAACAGTATCAAGGTCTTTGTGATATTTTGCAAAACTTTGGTATCCCGGAACCCAACCTGCATGTTCATACTCGTAAATGGAAGCATATATTTCCTGTTCTCCCGGTTCAAACAATGATCCATCGTTCAATGCCCTTAGGAAAGTACCCACGTCTTC
>QMPQ01000072.1 GCA_003648635.1 Bacteroidota bacterium
ATTCCCGGTACCGGTGATGTATATATCCAATACGTCTTGCTGCGCTCCTGATAGTTTATAATCACCTGCTCCGGTGACTCCTGCAAAATTAACGGAAGGAATGGTGATTTCAGCGCGTATTTCTTCGGATGTATTTACGGTATAGTCTGGGTTGAACCCGATTTGCAGGATCCCGTCGCTTACTTTGTATGTCAATACATCCAACACTTCGGATTGCGCATAAAATTCTACTGTTTGTGGTTCGCCAATCTGAATATCCACATTGCAGGTTCCTGTAACATTCACTCCTTCGAAAGGTGAAAGTTCTACCTCCATTGATTCCACAGGACCGCTGCCATTAATGGTCTCATTGCCATGCCAGTCGCATCCTGTGAGAACAAACCCTGCCATAAGGATCCATGCCAAATATTTCATAGTATTCATAGTTTTCATATCTCTGTTTTATTTAGAGACAGTACAAAATGCGAAAAGTTGCAGCCTGCAGAAAGGAAGCCATGATTTCTTTTTATCTTCAAGCCTTCAAAAAACTCCAGTTTATGACACGGCAAATCCCAACCCGAGCTTCTCTCTACTTCATTTTGATGATAGTGTTTATGGGATGTAAAGGAGCATCTGGAGCAGAAGAGAAGCAAGAGGACAAAACGAAAGAGAACCGGCATATGAGCGATGAGCCTGCACAGGTGCAATTAGGTACGGCAGAGGAAGAGGCTTTCCGGCAGGCGGCTCATGATGGAGAACTAGAAAAGGTGAAGGCCCTGTTAAAGCAGGGTGTGGCGTGTGATGCTGTCGATCAGGATGGACGTACGGCCTTGATGTTTACAGCTTTTAACGGGCATTCCGAGATAGTTATTTTACTGCTTGACGCCAGAGCCAAAATAGATAAGCGAGATTCCCTGGATCGTACTGCACTTCTTTACTGTGCCACCGGACCTTTTCCTGAAACGGCAAAGATCCTGCTGGATCGTGGAGCTGATCCCAACACGGTGGACTCCAATGAGCATTTTTCTCCCCTGATGCATGCCGCTGCTGAGGGGCATCTGGAGGTGGTTAAGGTTTTGATTGCATATGGAGCCGACAGGTCCCTCAAGGATGTGGATGGTGATGATGCTGCTTCTTTTGCAGCGCAGTCTGGACATATGCATGTGGTAGAATACCTGAATTTGTCAGAGTAATTAAACGTTTATCACTATTTATAGTCTAAGGGAGAACAGAAGTGAAATTTTATGATCATATCCATCAAATGACATTTGATGTATCCAGGGCATTAGCCACGGCTACCCTCTTATTTTGTTTGGTACAATTTCCACTGCATGGGCAGGAGCCTTCTGCAGATTCTCCTCCGGGATATGGTGAGCTGGTTGACTGGGCCTATGGACAGGACCAGGAGCTGGTTAATGGACTTCAGTACTACAACAGGAATCCACGTAGTCTGGGTCATCCTTACCTGCTGGAAGGATGGGTACACCAGGGTTCTGTTCGCATTCGCGGAAAATTTTACAACAACATATGGCTTAAGTATGATATTTATGCCCAGCAGCTTGAGGTTGAGTACCAGACCATTAACGGGGCAGATAACCAGGTGATCCTGGTAAGTGACCGGGTGAATGATTTCTATATTGGGAGTTATTATTTCAAAAAATTAAAACTGGAGGAGGAGCTGGATGATGAACAGTTCTACCAGATAATAGGTGGTGGACGATTGGTCTGGTATATCAGGTGGGATAAAAAACTGGTGCCCATAAGCGGTGATCCCAGGTTCATCGAGGAATTCACTTCTCCCAAACGAAATTACTTACTGGAACTGGATGGTTCAGTCCATCCATTTAGCAACAAAAGAAGTTTTGTTGATCTATTCCCTGAAAGCGTACAAAAGGACATTAAGAAGTTGATAAAAAGTAATCAGCTTCAGATCAGGAGCGCCTCCACGGAGCAACTGGAACTTTTCATTATGGCAGCAAGCAATATCCTGGAGGGAGTAAAGAGATGAATCGGCTCCTGCAAATATGTCTGCTTATTCTAAGCTACGTTCCTTTTTCTCTGAATGGACAGGTGAAGGATGTAATATTCAGGGGAAGTTTCCAGGATGTGACCTTCGGGGACTTTGTAAGGGATGTGGAGCAGCAAACAGGAGTTAGCTTCTACTACCTGGAGAGCTGGACAAGGGGCCTCAGGGTCACAGCGTCGGGTGATGAGATCTCCTTGCGGAAGACATTGGACCTTACGCTTCTTCCAGCGGGACTCTACTATGTTTTGGAAGGAACAGGGGAGATCTACCTGAGCGAAGGGCAGGCTTTGGTAAGCAAGCTTCCTGACTATTCCGGGAGCCAGGGGGAGCTGGACTTATCTGTGGATCAGGATATTTCCGGACCTACGTCTACAGAGCAGAAATATATTGACGGCCGAAAGGCTGGTATGCTGGAGACCATTAGTGTTGGTACCAGGGCCGCCGGAGAGGGAACAAATGTCGCGGTGCTGTATGGAAAGATTACAGATGTGGAGACCGGAGACCCTTTGATTGGAGCCACTGTATATTTCGAGGACCTGGCGAAAGGTACGGCGACCGATGTGGATGGCCGCTACAGCATTGTGGTCAGGCCGGGTAAATATACCATCGAGTTTAAATGCATGGGAATGGAGGACCGGCTTAACTACCTGGAAGTGCTCTCTGGTGGTGATCTTGACATTACAATGCGGAGAAGTGTGATCGCACTGACAGAGGTGGTGGTGCGGGCCAATCGCTACCACAATGTAAGGGGAACCCAGATGGGATTTGATCGTCTCAATTACAAAGTGCTAAATGAGGTTCCTATGGTGATGGGAGAGAAAGATGTGCTGAAGGTAATTCAGATGCTGCCGGGTGTACAAACGGTTGGAGAGGGAGCTGCCGGTTTTAATGTAAGGGGCAGTGCTGCAGACCAGAATATGATCTATATCAACAAGGTCCCTGTCTATAATAGTTCCCATCTATTTGGATTTTTTACCTCGTTCAGTCCCGATATTGTTAAAGATTTCACCTTATATAAAAGCAACGTGCCCGCTTCCTATGGAGGGCGTATGGCTTCCGTTTTTGATATTACCGCCCGACAGGGCAACCTGAACAAGTACACCGCCCACGGAGGGATTAGTCCGGTTACGGCCCGCCTGTCTGTGGAGGGACCCATTAAAAAGGGGAACAGTTCCTTTATAGTGGCCGGCCGCTCCACCTATTCAGACTGGATTCTTTCCAAGCTGGAAGATCCCGTACTCAGGGAGAGCAAGGCCAATTTCAACGATTTGTCAGGTATGCTCACATGGGAGCCTGGAGAAAAAACCCTGATCAAGGCTTTTGGATATTACAGTCACGATTATTTCAAGCTGGGCACTACCAACCAGTATGAATATGACAATATGGGGGGATCACTTAATATCAGGAGGAGGATGGGCTCACGGCTTTCGGGTGACCTGGCCCTGGTCTATGGCGCCTATGATTTTACAACCATTAATGAGCAGGTAGCATCCGAGGCCTGGACCCAATCCTACAGGATAGACCACTATGAAACCAAGCTGGATATGTCGTGGCTTTCACTGGGGAAGCATAAATTGACTTTCGGAGGCAGTGCTATTCTTTATAATCTGGATAGGGGAGATGTACTGCCCTATGGTGATATCTCCATGCGTGTACCAGTGGAACTGGGATTAGATAATGGACTGGAAACTGCAGTTTACCTGGCCGATGAAATCTCACTTTCACCTCGTTTTACAGTTTACGGGGGACTGCGCTTTGCATTCTATTCTGTCCTTGGTCCGGACGATGTTCAGGTGTATGGAGAAGGCTTGCCAATTCAGCCTGGCAGTGTGGTTGAAGTGATTGATGCGGAGCCCTACGAGCTTATTAAAACATACACCGGTCTTGAACCTAGGTTGGCCTTGAACATTATGCTTGGTGCCAATAACTCCCTGAAGCTCTCCTACAACCGGGTCAACCAGTTTATTTTTATGTTAAGCAATACCGTCGCCATATCGCCTACGGACCAGTGGAAGCTGGTCGATTTAAATATAGTACCTCCATATGTAGATCAGGTCTCTATGGGCTTCTACCAGGACTTCCCTAGGGGTGGAATAAATACCTCCCTGGAGGTCTATTATAAGAAGATCAAGAATGTAGTGGATTTTCGCGATGGTGCAAGTTTTATTACGAGTCCCTATGTGGAGCAGGTAACCCTGCAAGGGGAACAGGAGGCTTATGGATTCGAGGCCCTTTTCAGGAAAAGTGCCGGCAAACTGAGTGGCTGGATCGCATACTCTTATGCCCGCTCCATGATGCTGGTGGATTCGAAATTTTCCAGTGAACGGATCAATCAGGGGGAGCCTTATCCTTCCAACTTTGACCGGCCCCATAATTTGAGCATTGTAAGCAACATAAAGTTAAACCGCAGGCTTAGTTTCTCTGCCAATATGGTATATACTACGGGGAGACCGGTGACCTATCCCGTATCCATCTATTACATGGACGGAATACAATTTGTGGATTATGCCGACCGGAACAGTTACCGGATTCCCGACTATTTCAGGCTGGACTTTTCCGTAAACCTGGAGGGAAACTTAAGAGAGAGAAAGCTCTTCCACTCATACTGGATGCTCAATTTCTACAATATTACAGGAAGGCAAAATGCCTATTCGGTCTATTTTCAGAACGACGATGGCGCCATCAACGGGTACAAGCTCTCCATCTTCGGTCAGATGGTGGTTACCATCTCCTGGAACTTTAAATTAGGGAACTATGCCAGCGAATAGATACTTCATCATATTAATCTTGCTGTTGCTGGTGTGTAAGGCCTGCATAGAACCCTATGATCCCGTAATCAATGAGACCCAGGAGGTGATAGTCATTGATGGGGTGATTACTGATCAAGCCGGCATGCACCAGGTTACCGTATCCATGTCCTCACCCTATGGGGAACCTGAATTCAGACCGGTGAGGGGCTGCGTGGTTTCTGTTCTTGATGATCTTGGCAACATAGCATTTTATACCGAGGACTGGGAAACAGATGGGGTCTATGAGGCCTGGCTGGATGAACCTTTCCTGGGGGTGGGCAAATCCTATTCCCTGCAGGTAGTTGCCCCGTCGAACAATGTTTATGTGTCTGATTATGATACACTCCTTTCCTGTCCACCCGTTGATTCCGTATACTACTTCGAACAGCTTTCAGGTGGAACGGATCCGGACGATATCTGGCAGGGGATACAGTTTTATAATGATGTAAGAGGCTTTGATGAGGGTGCCCGTAATTACCGTTGGAAAGCCATTGCCACCTGGGAGTATCACTCCCCCTTTACCGCACAATATGTCAGGTATAAGGGAATGAATATACCCTATATTGAAGACACCGTCTCTGCCTGTTGGCAGACAGAAACCATTCAGACGGTCTATGCGGCATCTACCCAATTGCTCTCCGAAAACAACATTTATCAGAATCAGCTGCACTATGTATCGGACCAGACCCCACGGCTGGCAGATCGATACAGCCTGCTTGTGGAACAATATTCCCTGACCGACCAGGCATATACCTACTGGGAGAAGTTAGCTGCGCAATCGGCAAATTCTGCCAGCCTGTATGAAACACAACCCTCAAGCAGTCAGGGCAACATCTATAATGCAAACGGGTCCCCCGAAAAGGTCCTGGGATGCTTTTATGCCACCCAGATCCAGGAGAAACGGATCTTCGTGGAATGGGATGAGCTGAGTTTTTTGGCTGGTGCTTATACCTGCAGACTGGATACGCTGTTTGACAATAGCACTTTTATCTTTGATAAGTATTATTACCTTATCTCTCTTCAACCGCTAGGTCCGGGTCCGGCATGGTTGGGAGGGACGAGAAACTGTTTTGACTGTACCGAACGGGGAGGAGATAATGAGATACCTGATTTTTGGTAGATGCAGATAAATAAAGGTCCATATCAACTTTTGATTCTTGTAATCCTGATGGGATTGGCAAGTGCTCAGGTAAGGGCTCAGTCACCATTTGATGCTGAGCAAAGGGAGAAGGCAAAGCAAATCCGTGAGCAGATACAAGTATTTACCGATCGCTCTGTCTATGCGGTGGATGAGACCATTCATTTTCGTGCAGACCACAGGGTAAGTGGTCCCATAGGAGAGAATCCATGGAGTAGTGTGCTCTATGTGGAACTGATCGCATCAACGGGCGAAGTACTTGCGCAAGGAAAATACCAGATATCCTGGGGAAAGGCCGAAGGTGCAATTTCTATCCCCTCAGCATCACTTACGGGTAACTATTACCTGAAGTGCTACACCCGGTGGATGCGGAACCAGGGTCCTGACAGTTTCTCTTATACCCCCCTGAAAATTATCAACCCTTACCGTTCTGAGGTGATCGGCCATACAGATGCCGAAAGCACTGAGAGTGGTTTACAAAAGGTAAGTTACAAGGAGGGAATGCTGGAGCTATCTACTTCTTCCCCTTCCGTTCAGGGTGGTCAGGAAATAGTGTTTCAGGTGAATGGAGCTTCAAACGTCTTTATAGAACAGTTAAATTATTGTGTGACAGTGGTTCCGACAGGTAGCATTAATTTGTCGGAAGGACAATATATAAATGCTCCCCCTTCTTCCAATGATTCATTCAGGGTCAGTTTCCTGCCAGACCTGGGAAATGGTGTATCCATATCAGGTACTGTTGTAGGTCCTGATAAACTCCCGGTTCCATACACGACCCTCCATTTTTCATTGTTGGGTGAAAATCCTGACTATTTTGCGACCATGTCGGATGAGCATGGAAGATTTGTAATTACCGCCCCCGCTGGTGGTGACGATAAGCATGAGTTTTTTGTGACTCCCGAGCAAGAGAATGGGAGCGGACTGGAGGTCCGGATTGACCAGGAGTATGACTCCCAACCAGTGAATCTCCCGGTGGAACCTTTTCTGCTTTCAGATGATGAAGAGGAACTGGCCAGGAGACTAGCCCTGAATATTCAGCTTTCAAAGGCTTATAAATCCGGAGATCTTTCCCCCGACACCACTGTTTCGGAGGTGTATTCTGAGGGGAGTCGTATACCTTTTTACGGGACCAGGGTGAATCGCCTGCTGATAGACGATTATGTGAGACTGCCGAACCTGGAGGAGATCTTTATCAACCTGCTTCCTGAAGTCCAGTTTTATAAGAAACAAGGGAAGAACCGTATCAGGATTCTCAGCGACAACAACTCTATCGGAGTCTATAAACCATTGATCATGATTGATCACATCTCCGTATTTGCTCATGAAGCTATACTTGCACTTTCACCTGAGAAAATTGAGCGAATCGATCTGATTGATGATATCTACCTGAAGGGTAATGTAGCTTTTGGTGGGGTTCTGGCCATCTATTCCAGAAACGGGGATATGGCCGGGATAGACCTTCCCTCAGGGTCCTATTTTTTTGATTACCAGTCATTTCATCCCAGGCTCTACTCTGTGAAGGCACCCTCTGTTCAGGATGGCCGCATACCTGATACCCGGAATACTTTCTTTTGGGCAGGGAATCTGATACTGGAACAGGGCAAACAAATGGAAATTCCTTTCCAGGCGCCAGGCACCTCCGGTAGCTATGTGGTTCTGGTCAGGGGAGTTTCACCCAGCGGAGAGGTTTACTCGGCCACCGCAAAGTTCAGTGTGGAGTAGTGCATCCAAAAATCAATATCTTTGCAGCTTCAGAATAAGGCATGAAGGAAGAGCAAAAAGACTTTCCATTACACTCGTTTTATGGAGATATCCATGCAAGCTACGACAGGGTAAACCGGATATTTACCTTTGGAAGAGACCGTTCGTGGCGAAAGCGTGCCGCTAAAGAGCTTCTTAAGTCGCAACCTGGCAGGGTGCTGGATCTTTGTACCGGAACGGGCGATTTTTTGCTGGAGTTGGCCAGGCAAACGGATCAAACTGCCAGGGGAATTAAGCTTACGGGATTTGATTTTAGCAGCGAGATGCTGAAGGAAGCTCAACTTAAGCAGAAGCAGTTTCAAAAAGGAAACAGGCAGGTGGAAATCTATTTTATGGAGGGCGATGCAGGCGAGATGCCCTTTGAGGATGGCCATTTCGATTCCATGGGGATCACCTTTGGCATCCGGAACCTGGTATATAAGAATTCCAATGCAACTAAGCATCTTGCGGAGATGAGCAGGGTGATGAAAAACGGGGGAGAACTGGTAGTGTTGGAGAGTAGCAAGCCGGCCAGTCCACTATGGCGAATCTTCAATGGATTTTATCTTCGTTTTATACTGCCCTACCTGGGGGGATTGATATCAGGTAACCTGAAGGCCTATCGATACCTGGCCAGTTCATCTAAGAACTACTATACCATTGAGGAAATGGCGAAAATTCTGGAAGTGGCCGGTTTTGATCTGATCCTGAGTAAATCTCTCTTTCTTGGATCGGTGATGCTGCTGGTACTGCAGAAGAGATAGCAGGAAATTGTATATTTGAACAAAGAGATTGACAGGATGACCATTGATGAGATAAACAGCGCGTGTAAGGATACTTTTATGGAGCTCTTAGGCATTGAGTTTACTGCAGCCACCGAGAGTAGTCTGGAAGCCAGGATGCCTATCACGCCAAAGCTTTACCAGCCCATGGAGGTAGTACATGGAGGAGCCCTGATCTCCCTGGCGGAGAGTGTGGGAAGTGCCGCATCGTTTCTTCTTGTGGATCCGGATAAATTCAATGTTCTTGGCAGTTCGGTCAACAGTCAGCACCTTGCTCCTGCAAGGAAAGGAACCCTGACAGCAAAGGCCACGTTGCTTGTAAAAGCTGATTTTAAACATATCTGGGATGTGAAAATTGAGGATGATACGGGCAAACTTATTTCCATAAGCCGTGTTACCAATAGTATTAAACCAAGAAAACCGGAAGAACTTCGCTGAGCCATCACTATGAACAAGGGTCTTATAGCTATCCATAACGCCTGTATTGCCAAAAACCTCCCTTTTGTAACCTTTCGTCTGCCGCAGCAGGAGCATTACACTACCTATATCCAGACTAGCCCTGGAAATGTAGAGTGGAATTCGATCCAGGATATTTCCGGGGAGACCGGATTTATCATGGCACCCTTTGATACCCGGAACGGTCACCGCTACATACTGGTGAAGCCCGACCTTGTCATCAATGCCGCGGAAATTTCCAGGGAGACCCTCAAAAGAGTGGAGCTCCTTGAGTCGCGGCCACAGCCGGAGTGGAACGGTGGAGCCCCGGTGGTAACTGAGCGTGAAGTCTATATGGAGCAGGTGGATGCCATTAAGTCATCCATAGCCACCGGCTCTTTTCAAAAGGCTGTGCTATCCCGAATCAGGGTTGTGGAAGGAAGCTATATGGAGCTGGTGCCTAAACTATATCAGTCCATATGCAAAAGGCATCCCAATGCTCTTTCCTATCTTTTTAAAAGCGATGAACATTTCTGGCTTGGCGCCTCTCCGGAGCCTTTGCTCAGACTTCGTGACGGGAAGGTATCTACAGTATCCCTGGCGGGAACCAGACCCTATGCGGAGAAACACATGGATATTAACAGGTGGACCGCCAAGGAGGTGCTTGAACAGGAGTATGTAACCCGCTATATTCATGATGTGCTGAGAGCCTTTGATGTGAAGGACTACCGGGTGAGTTCTTCCTATGTAAAGAAAGCTGGTAACCTCCTGCATTTGCGAACCGATTTTACCCTGGACTTTGCCAGGTTAAATGGCAGGCTTTGGGAGTTTGTGGATGCCATGCACCCTACCCCGGCTGTGGCCGGTCAGCCCAAGGAGGACGCCATCAATTTTATCAAGCAGCTGGAACCACACGACCGGGATTATTACACGGGATTTTTGGGACCCACATCGTCCCATGGAGAGACCGACCTTTTCGTGAATCTGCGTTGTATGAAGGTAACTCCAGACTACATCTCGCTCTATATTGGAGGAGGAATTACTCTTGAATCGGATCCGGCAGAAGAGTGGAACGAGACACGGCTGAAGGCCCTTTCCCTGTTGAAAATCATGGGAACTTATATCAAGAATCTGAAGTAGAATCATGCACCATCTCCAACATATTTCCGAATTGGGGTCCCTTATTGAAAAGCTGGGAGCCAGGCATGTGATTATTGCTCCGGGTAGCAGGAATGCCCCGCTTATTCAGTTATTTACTTCTCATAAGAGCTTTATATGCCACAGCATTGTTGATGAACGCTCGGCCGGCTATGTGGCATTTGGGATGGCCCGGCAGCTGGGTGAAGCTGTTGTGGTGGTCACCACATCGGGTACCGCTGTACTGAATCTGTCACCTGCGCTGGCAGAAGCCTTTCATCAGAAGATTCCCCTGCTGGTACTTACAGCTGATCGCCCCCGGGAGATGCTGTCCCAGTTTAACAACCAGGTAACTGATCAGCGTTTCCCCTATTTTAATTTCTCCAAGGGCTTTTTGGAGTTGCCTGCCGAGTTAAGAGAACAGGGTGATCTGGAGCATGGGATGCAGTCGGTAGAGCTTTTATTTCAGGAGGCTGTAGCCTACCCCCCGGGCCCGGTGCATTTGAACCTGCCACTTACAGAACCCTTGTATGAATCCCTACCCGATTCCATGCTATCATGGGGAGAAACTAAGGCTGATTCTGAATCCGCTTCTTCAGGAGAAGCTTTAAAAAAAGGCATTAGACTGGCCGGAAAGAAAGTGATGATTCTGGCTGGAATGGGCACAGGCGATACAAGCCTGCAGCAGGTACTTGAGCAGGTGCAGGCATATAGCCAGGCTGTTGTGGTGGCAGAGAACATTTCCAACCTGAATTCCGAGCATTTTATTTCCACCCCTGAGCTGGTACTGGCAGGTGCTTCGGATGAAGAGCGCACTGCCCTTGCACCCGATCTGCTTATTTCTTTCGGGCAACAGGTGGTTTCAAGGCGTCTGAAGCTCTTTGTCCAGTCGCTTAAGGATCTGGAAATACAAGAGTTTCAGGAGGGCCCGGCTTTGGTCGATCTATTTAAGGAGCTGGTAGTTTCAGATGAGCTTGATAATTCGTATCAGCGTCTATGGAAAGACATTGAGGAGCGGGAGTCAGGCCGAGCCCGGGATTATCTTAAGCAGGCATCCTTTGGAAATCTGACTGCCGTGGCACGGATCCTGGAAGCAGCGCCTGCTCAGATGGTGATCCACCTGGGGAATAGTACTACCATACGCTTGTCACAACTGCTTCGCACAAGGCCCGATCTAAAATATTACTCCAACAGAGGAGTTTCCGGGATTGACGGATCGCTCTCTGCTGCGGTTGGAGCTGCCATGGTCTCGGACCAGCAGCACTTGCTTATACTGGGGGACCTCAGTTTTGTTTATGATTCAAATGCCCTCTGGAACAAGAGTTTTCCTGAAAACCTTAAGATCGTTGTGCTGAACGATGGCGGAGGTGGTATTTTTCGCTTGCTTGATGGTCCTGATCGAATGGAGTTTTTTGAAGAGTTCAGTATTACCCATCATCCTGTATCGCTGGAGCTGCTCTCCGGAGCCTTTGGAAGAAGGTTTTCACGTGCCGCCAACATGGAGGAGCTGAATCACCAGATAGAGGACCTTTGTGCACCCGGCAATGCCCTGTCAGTACTGGAGGTGGATACCACAGCCATTGAAAATAGTCGTATCTTTAAGGAATTATTCCTTTAACTAAGCCTAAGAAATGGAGAAAAGAGCTTGGACAAGTCTCAAGGATTTTGAGGAGATCCGGTTTGAGTATTTCAGTGGGATTGCAAAAATCACCATCGACCGGCCCCGCTACTACAATGCATTTACCCCCGACACTACCCGTGAAATCAGTGAGGCCCTGGTTGTATGCAGGGAGAAACCCGAGATCAGGGTGGTCATCCTGACCGGTGAAGGTGAGAAAGCTTTTTGCAGTGGAGGAGATCAAAATGTAAAGGGTAAGGCAGGTTATATAGGGAAAGATGGGGTACCCAGGCTCAATGTACTTGATGTACAGCGTCAGATCAGAAGTCTTCCCAAACCGGTGATTGCCATGGTAAATGGCTATGCTATCGGTGGCGGACATGTATTGCACGTGGTGTGTGATCTTTCCATTGCATCGGAGAATGCACGCTTCGGTCAGACCGGACCTAGAGTGGGTAGTTTTGATGCAGGTTTTGGTTCCTCCTTCCTGGCCAGGCATGTAGGGCAGAAGAAGGCGCGGGAGATATGGTTTCTCTGTGAACAGTATACAGCCACCGAGGCCCTGGAGATGGGGCTGGTGAACAAGGTGGTTCCCCTGGAACAGCTGGAGGATATTACGGTGGAGTGGTGTAACAAAATAATGATGCACAGTCCCATTGCCCTGCGTATGATTAAAGCTGGACTCAATGCGGAGCTGGACGGACAGGCCGGTATTCAGGAGCTGGCAGGGAATGCCACGATGCTTTATTATATGACCGAAGAAGCGCAGGAGGGCAAGAATGCTTTTCTGGAGAAGCGGGATCCGGACTGGGATCAGTTTCCCAAATTACCCTGAGTGTTCAAATCAAAGATTTTACGTAATTTTGTCCACGGATGAATTCTACCCAAATATGGATCAGTGCTTTTCGGCTGCGGACACTTCCGCTGGCGCTGTCAGCCACCACCCTGGGTAGCCTCATTGCTTATGCCGACAGCCGATTTCGATGGAGTGTCTTTATTTTTGGTACCCTGACCACCCTCTTTCTTCAAATCCTATCCAACCTGGCCAATGATTATGGGGATGCACGTAAGGGAACTGACAACGAACACCGGCTTGGACCACTGAGGGTGACTCAGTCGGGCCTTGTAAGCCACAGACAAATTCAATGGATGATCGGTATTTTTGTACTGCTGAGCCTGACTTCAGGATCCCTTTTGATCTGGTATGGTTTACAGGGTGACAATATGTTGCTCTATGCACTCTTTTTCGTACTTGGGTTCTCTGCTATCTATGCAGCCATTAAATATACCATTGGCAAACGTCCGTACGGATATGTGGGATTTGGAGATATCATGGTCTTTATCTATTTCGGAATCCTGGGTGTGGCCGGCACCTATTTTCTCCATACTCACTCCCTGCATCCCACCATTCTTTTACCAGCCTCCTCAGTGGGACTTTTCAGTGCCGGGGTGCTGAATCTGAATAACCTGAGGGATCATGAAAATGATGCCCTGAACGGCAAGCAAACGCTGGTGGTGCGTATGGGTGTTCAATGGGCCAAGACCTATCATGTTGTGCTTCTTCTTACAGCTCTGGTACTGGCTGTACTTTACACGGTACTTCATTTTGAATCGTACTACCAATTAATGTTCCTGCTTCCGGTTCCGCTTTTGATCTCAGATATCAATACAGTGATTACCAATACAGTACCTTTGGAACTGAACAGGGAGCTAAAGCGGCTTGCTATGGCTACCTTACTTTTTTCACTCTCATTTGGAATCGGACTGGTTCTCTAAATGGTCCGGGCTACTTATATCGCACATCCCCTTGTATTTGTAAAGCCAGCAGGTACCTCCCGAGGTGTTCTTGAAGAGAAACCCTGCATCTTTATCAGGCTCACTTCCCATCACGGGCAAACGGGTATTGGCGAGGTCTCCTTTATACCCGGACTCAGTGTGGAGAAGGAGGGCGAACTGGAGATCCAGGTGGATCATATCTGTAAACTCATAAACAGGGGGGAAATGGATCCGGGACAGCACCTGCCTGCATTGCCGGGTGTTCAATTTGCCCTGGAAACAGCTGTGCAGGATATGGAGACAGGAGGGGAGCAGATGCTCTACCCGTCGGAGTTTACGGATGGAGAGAAAGGAATACCCACAAATGGATTGATCTGGATGGGGACCTTAGATTTTATGATCAGTCAGATCAGGGAGAAAATGAAGCTGGGATTCAGGGTGCTGAAACTGAAGGTGGGGTCACTCAATTTCTCAGAAGAACTGGATCTGGTGAAATGGATACGCTCTGAATTTGGAACAGACGATCTGGAGATCCGCCTGGATGCCAACGGGGCATGGACCCCGGAAGAAGCCCGTGAGAATATGGAACACTTGTCTCGCTATTGGATTCACTCCATTGAACAACCCATTGGTGCAGGTCAGCTGGAAGCATTGAAGCAGATCTGCCTTGAATCTGCCATTCCTGTGGCCCTGGATGAGGAGCTGATAGGTATTTCAGATTCACGTAAGAGGAGCGAACTTTTAGATACAGTAAGACCCCCATATATTATTTTGAAGCCCGGCTTACTGGGAGGATTATCAGTCACCGCTGAATGGATTGCCCTGGCAGAAAAATACAGGACTGGCTGGTGGATTACATCGGCCCTGGAATCCAATGTGGGACTGAATGCCATAGCGCAATGGACCTGGCAACAGGGAATTAGCAGGCCCCAGGGACTGGGTACCGGGGCGCTCTACACCAACAACATCCCTTCGCCGCTTCAAATGAGTGGACAGCAGCTCTGGTACCGGCCTGAGGATAAATGGGACCTGAATTCCATCGGACTGTGAAATACCTCCCAGATATAGGAGAACCACTGCTTTTTGAGGGTGTATCTTATACCAGAAAGAGCTTGCTTGAATATTGCACTGAAGAGGCAAGCAATTCCCTTGTACCCGCCTGGAAAAGAGAGGTATTTGACTTTATTGCCCTATTCATGAATCCGGCGGGTGGTGCAATCGATCAACTTAGCAGTGGCTCCACCGGCGATCCCAAGTCTTTCTTGCTCTCAAGGGAAGCTATGCTGCTCAGTGCGCAGATAACCCTCCGTTTTTTTAAGCTTCAAAGAGGAGAGCGGGTGCTGCTCTCTCTTCCAGTTCACTATATAGCTGGTAAGATGATGGTGGTCAGAGCTCTGCTGGGAGGACTCGATCTGGTTCTTACAGAGCCCTCTTCCCGTCCCATGCAAAAACTGTCCGGATCCATCGATTTTGCAGCCATGGTGCCTTTACAGATTGAAGAATCGTTTAATCATGGCGATCCATTGGATAGGATTTCGAAACTGCTTATTGGAGGAGGAGAGCTTCACCCTGCCACCCGGGAAAAACTTTCCCTAATGACTACCCCGGCAGTCTATGAAAGCTTTGGAATGACGGAGACCTATACACATTTCGCACTGAAACGGATCAATGGCTCTGAACCAGATTCGGATTTCAAATTACTGGAAGGGGTGCATATAAGACTCGATCCCAGAGCTTGTCTGGAGGTGGAAGTCCCCGGTATCACAGATGGTTTGCTGGCCACCAATGACCTGGTGGAGATCAATGAGCAGGGAGACGGATTCTCCTGGCTGGGAAGGATTGATAATCTGATTAATTCCGGGGGAGTCAAGATCATTCCTGAATTGTTGGAAGAGCAGGTTCGGGATAGCATAGGACATGAGTGCCTGGTGTTGCCGGAACCGGACAGGAAATTAGGAAACAGGCTGGTGCTGGTTGTGGAGTATGAAGGCAATGATCCACCTCTTGAGCTTTGGAAAGACCTGCTGCGGAACCGCCTCTCGGCCTATGAACAGCCCAAAAGGGTCCTTACTGTAGAAGCTCTTCCAAGGAACAACTCCATGAAACCCGACAGAACATCTTCCCGGAGCTTGTTGTTATAGTATTTAAGTACTAACCAAAACCTCATTTTATGAAAGCATTAAGAGTTATTCTGATCATTGTTCTTGTCCTTGTGGCAGCAATACTGATTGTCCCACTCTTCTCTCCTGCCACAGCCGAAGTGAGCGCAGAAACAACCATTGCCCTTGAGCCTGATGAAATCTTTCCCACGGTAGCATCCTTTAACAGCAGGCAGGAATGGGATCCCTGGTATACACAGGATAGCACTGCTGATGTGCGCTTAGAACCCAAACAAGGTTATGTGGGCTCCACCTATTCCTGGGAGGGGCAAAAAATAGGTACAGGTCGGATGGAGGTAATCTCTGTCAAAGAAAACGAATACATTGAATCCTCTCTTTGGTTTGGAAAAGTGGAAACCCCTTCGCTGGTGGAGTGGCATTTTGAAGCAGTTGATGGAGGCACAAAAGTTATATGGTCATTTAGCCAGGAGACCACCTATCCCATCGGCAGACTGGGAATGATGTTTGGAAAGATTTTTCTGAACCGGAGTTTTGAACTGGGGCTGGCCAATCTGAAGGAGCTGATGGAAACGAATCCCCCTTCTCCCTTGGTCCTGAGTAGATTGGGGCCCATTGCCGTGGAGACCATGCCGGCCATGCTAAGCCTGGTTGCCGATGGAGCAGGAACCATGGAGACTATCGGGGAACAGCTGGGAGAGCTATATGGTATACTTTTCGCCGAGGCCGGGAAACAGGCCCTGGAGATTATTGGAGCCCCTTTTGTCCATTATCTGGATTATGACGAGTCAACAGGTTTTTCCAATTACCGGGCCGGAGTTATTGTGAACAAGATGGGAAGCAATGCAGGTGCGGTACATGCTGTTGCCTATCCTTCAGTGGAAGTGGCTCAGGCCTTACATAAAGGTCCTTATGAGGAGTTCACCCTCTCCTACGGGAAGATGGATGCTTATATCCAGGTGAATAGTTTAGAAATAAGCGGGGAAGCATTTGAATTCTATCAGGTGGGAGCTATGCAGGAGTCCCATTCCTCCCTCTGGGAAACCCTTATTGCCTTTCCGCTGAAATAGGATGGATCAGCAGGAGATCGACAAAATTTTTTACCGGGATGGCTACAGAATGGCGCAACGCTACCTGGACCAGGAACTGAGTCCGGTTCAGATGGGTGAAGCCATCAAGGCCCTTTATTTAGCCGTGGATGAACTGCTTGAAGCCTTCCTCCATCGTGCAAGTGAAGAAGGACAGCCGGTAAGTTGCAAAGAAGGCTGCGCGTGGTGCTGTCACCAGGAGGTTTTTGCCATTACTCATGAGTTCCTCTATCTGAATGATTATATGCAAAAGCATTTATCTGAAGCAGACCGCCTTGCTGTGCTGGAGCGGGCCAGAGAGAAAGTGAAGATTAGCATGAATCTTTCGGTGGAGGAACAGCTGAAGATACGATCGGCATGTCCCTTCCTGGATTCTGACAGCTGCATGGTCTATGAGGCAAGGCCCATGGCCTGCCGGATCTATCTCTCCGCATCCGAGCCTTCCTGCAGGAAAGAGCACGACCACCCCAGTGATAAGCGGAGTTTCCCCGGCCTGTTTGATTTTCCTCTGAGGGCAGGTCGTATGATGAACGAGGGTTTTGTGGCCTGGCTGAAAAAAGCGGGTCTGCAGGAATCAGAGCTACCCATTGAGCAGGGATACTCATCCATGCTCACCCTCGGGCAAGGCATGAAGGAATGG
>QMPQ01000073.1 GCA_003648635.1 Bacteroidota bacterium
CGATATCATGGATCAAAAAGTTTGGTCAATGGCCATAACAGATACAGCCGGACTGGAAACATTTTATAAGGAGCACAGGAAATCGTACATGTGGGAGGAGCGGACAGATGCATATATTGTGCAATGTACCAAAGGGGCCGATTTGGCGGGAACCAGAAGTGCTTACAAGAAAATTGCCAAAGGTAAGCTTGACCAGGAGGCACTGAATGCAAAGTATTGCAGCTCCGATACGATCCCCTGTATTACCCTGACCCACCTCCTGGTTGAAAAGGGTGAGAATGCTTTGATTGATGCGCAGAAGGGCGTTTCGGGCCCCGGACCGGTATTAGAAGATGTGGGGTCAAGTACCTTTGTGATCGTAAAAGGGCAAAGGTCGCCTGAACCAAAAAAACTTGATGAAGCGCGCGGTCAGATCACTTCGGACTACCAGGAATTCCTGGAATCTGAATGGTTGAAATCCCTGAAAGAGAAATATCCGGTAAGCATTAACCAGGACTTGCTCAAGCAAATAAAATAATAAGGATGAGGAGCATTATATCTATTATAATAGTCGCTTTATTCATGGTTCAGGGCTGTTCCCTGTTTGTGAAGAATGAACGTGAAGAACCGGTGGCCCGTGTATTTGAGCACCACCTCTATCCTTCTGACCTGGCGAAGGTCATACCCCCGGGTAAAAATTCGCAGGACAGTATTCTGTGGGCTGCGCGTTATATTGAAACATGGGTAAAGGACCAGTTGATGAAACGCAGAGCTGAAGAGTCGCTTACCGACGAGCAGATGGATTTTGAAGCACAGATTCAGGAGTATCACCGCTCCTTGCTAATATATACCTACCGCCAGAATCTGGTTCAGCAGAAGATGGACACCGTGGTAAGTGAGGGTGAAATAAATTCCTACTACGAGGAGAACTCCAAAAACTTCGTGCTGACTCAGAATGTGATCAAAGGCACCTTTATCAAGGTACCTCTTTCTGCACCAAACCAGGAACAGCTGCGACGCTGGTCCTGGAACAACCGGGAGCAGGATCTTGACCAGATGGAAAAATATTGCATCAGCTATGCAGAGAAGTATAATGATTTCAATGATACATGGGTCGACTTTGCTTCCATTAGGGAACAGTTACCCAGGAGGATCTCCAATCCCGTAGGGTACCTCAATAGCTATCGCAATATAGAACACAGCGATTCTCTGTTCAGGTATCTGGTACACATAAGCGATCATCTCACCGAAGGAGAAATAGCTCCCGTGGAGCTGGTACGTGAAGATATTATCAATATCACACTGAATAAACGAAAGATTGAATTTATTAAGGACCTGGAGCATCGTGTATATACAGATGGCGTAAGCAGGAACCAGTTTGAAATTTATCGTAAATGAACATGAAAAGAAGAATTGCATATATATTGCTTGGAGCACTTTTGTCATTAAACACCTTGGCTCAGCCGATGGTTATTGACAGGGTCATAGGAGTGGTGGGAGATTTTAATATCCTTCAGTCCGATATTGAACAGGACTACTTACAGTTGAAAATGCAGGGCAGGTATGTGAGTCCGGATCTTCGCTGCAATATCTACAACTCCTTCATTGAAAGGAAACTACTGATGACCCAGGCCAAGATAGATAGTGTGGAGGTAAGTCCCGATATGGTGGAGATGCAGATGGAATCGCGTTTAAGTTATTTTATTGGTCAGTTTGGCAGCGAGGAGGAGATGGAGGACTATTTCAGTAAATCGATCTTTGATATTAAGGACGATCTCAGGGAAGCGATCGAGGAACAGATGATTACCGATGATGTAAGGCAGACCATCATAGCAGATGTGTCCACTACACCTTCTGATGTGAAAAGCTTTTACCGCTCCATGGAACCCGATAGCATCCCTTACATTAATACAGAGGTGGAGCTGGCACAGATCGTTGCCTATCCCAAATATAGTGACGAAGCTGTTTTTATGTTAAAAGAAAGGTTGCTTGAACTACGTAAGCGTGTCCAGGAAGGTGAAGATTTCGGAACACTGGCCATTCTCTATTCTGAGGCGCCCGAAGCCGCCCGCAGGGGCGAAATTGGATTTATGATGAGATCCCAGCTGGATAAAGCCTATGCTAATGCTGCCTGGTCGCTGAAAGCCGGACAGGTATCTAAAATCGTTGAGAGTTCTTTTGGTTACCATATCATACAGATGATTGAGCGAAGAGGGGATATGGCCAATACCAGGCATATCCTGATGAATCCTAAAGCAGATGCCAATGCCAAGCAGAAGGCCATCCATAGATTAGATAGTCTGAAAACTTTTGTCGAAGCTGACTCCCTCTCATTCGAATGGGCTGCCAAGCGCTACTCTGAGGATCCCGAGACAAGTGTGAATGGGGGATTGCTTATAAATTCGCAAACTCAGGCCTCAACCTTCCAACTGGACCAGCTGCCTACCAAGGATTACTATTTGATCCGGAACATGGAGGTAGAAGACCTCTCGGAACCTTACGAATCGACCGATCACAACCATAAGCTCTGTTACAAGCTACTCTACCTAAAAACGAGGACCGAGCCCCATCGTGCTAATCTGAAGCAGGATTACACACTTCTACAGGATCTGGCCCTGATGAACAAAAAAATGGATGTAATGAAGGCCTGGTACGAAGAGAAGAAAAAAACCACCTACATACGAAGAGATCAAGCCTATACTCATTGCGTAGAATCAGGTCAGCAGACCAGCCAGAGATGATCCTAAATCAGCATAAGCGATTCTTTCGGCTAAGCCTGCTTATGCTGTGCCTGCAACTTTTTTTACAAGTGACCTCCGGGCAAAAAGGTACACCTATAGAGCTCCTTAATGCTGATCTCACAGCTTATGATGTGCGGATCGGGAATGATGCCCGAAAATTGATCGGTAATGTCAGACTGAAGCACGAAGATGTGATTATGACCTGCGATTCAGCCTACCTTTATCCCGGCACCAAGTCTGTGGATGCCTTCAGCAATGTGTGGGTTCAACAGGGCGATACTCTCACCATGAAGGGCGACCTGGCCTACTATAATGGGATCAGCAAAATTGCACGGGTCCGGAACAATGTTGAACTGGTAAACAAAGACATTACCCTGCTTACCGATTCTCTTAATTACGACCGGGGAGCAGGCTTTGTTTACTATATGGGAGGAGGAATCCTGACCCAGGAAGATAGCCGGCTCACAAGCGGCAGGGGGCGCTATGTTCTCGATACGGAAGATTTCTATTTCATGGATAGTGTGGTGATTGTCAATCCGGAGTATACCATCCATACCGATAGCCTGAGGTACAATACCAGGCTTGAGATTTCTTACTTTAGTGGTCCCACTGTAATCACTGGTGAGGAGCGCTATATCTACTGTGAAAACGGATGGTACGATATGCAGCAGGATATCTCCTATGTAAGCGATAACGCCTATATGGAAGAGGCTGGACGAATATTGAAAGGAGATACCCTCTATTACGAAGCGCAACAGGGATTTGGCAGAGCTGTCTCCAATGTTGAGTTGATCGATACGGCCCAGAACATGACGCTGAAAGGAAATTTTGGACTCTATTACAGCGAACAGGAATCGGCCATGGTCACCGACAGCGCCCTGATGATACAAATAGACGGATCCGATACCATGTACGTTCACGCCGATACCCTGCGCACCATGCAGAATCCGGATAAGGAGGAGCAAAGCAGAATCCTCAGGGCCTATTATAAAGTAAAAATATTCCGAACCGATCTGCAGGTCATGTGCGATTCCCTGGTATTTGTGGAGGCTGATAGTGCTTTTGATTTCTTTGGAGACCCGGTGATCTGGTCAGACGAAAACCAGTTAACCGCCAGTCATATAAGGATTTATATGGTGAATCAGCAACTGGAAAAAATGCAGATGAACGGTGTCGCTTTCGTTGCCTCCAAGAAAGATTCCGTGAGTTTTGACCAGATGAGAGGCAAGGAGATGACCGGCTACTTTAAAGAGAATAAGCTGGACCGGATACTAGTGACGGGAAATGGACAAACCATCTATTATGCAACCGACCAGGATATTATTGTAGGAGCCAACAAAACGGTATCTTCCAATCTGACTATCTATCTGAATGAGAATAAAATTTCCAGTGTTGTATACACCTCAAAACCTGATGGAACCTATTATCCCCTCAACATGTTTCCTGTCGAAGAGGCACGTTTAAGTGATTTTAAGTGGTTGGAGGATTGGCGCCCCCTCACCTGGGAAGATATATTTATTTGGAAATAGATCAGTATTCGTCCTCGTTGAAGAAGAAATCATCCTTGCTGGGATAATCGGGCCAGATATCTTCAATGCTCTCATATACATCGCCTTCATCCTCAATTTCCTGTAGGTTTTCTATAACTTCCATTGGGGCACCTGATCTGATGGCAAAGTCAATCAACTCTTCCTTCGTGGCAGGCCACGGTGAATCTTCAAGTTTTGAGGCTAATTCCAGGGTCCAGTACATCTATATTCTAAATTATTATTACTACTGCCTTTAAAAGCCGCAAATTTAGAAAAAAAATCAATTCCTACAAACCCGGGTTCCAAGGTTCCTGTTTAAGTCCGGAAAGGTGGGCGATTTTACGTGAAAGTACAAAAAAATAATCGGAAAGACGGTTATAAAATCGAATGATATCTTCCTGAATATTAACATCTTGAGCAAGCTTCAATATACACCGCTCGGTGCGCCTGCAAACGGTCCGTGCGATGTGGGCCTGTGATACCGCCAGATCTCCACCCGGTATAAGAAAGGAGCTAAGGGGTTCCAGGGAAGCATCCATTTCGTCGATTTTTGCTTCCAGGAAGCTTACCTGCTCATCCCCCACCACAGGAATCTCCAGGGGACAATCATCACAATCAGCGGCCAGCACGGAAGCAGTGGCCATCTGAATATTCAGTATGCTTAAGAGATCATCCCGAATCTGCACATCTTTTACCAGATCACGTAACATGGTGGTATGAGCCATCAGCTCGTCTACCGTACCATAAGCTTCGATGCGGGCGTGAAACTTGGGTACACGCCTGCCTCCAATAAGGGAAGTCTTTCCCTTATCTCCACCCTTGGTATAAATGCCGGATTTTTTTATTTCTCTGGATTTTTATTGATCTCTATATTATCGATTTCCCCATCGAGCAAGTGGATGATCCGGTGTGCATATCGGGAAATGGACTCCTCATGGGTTACCAGGATAATTGTATTTCCCCTCTCGTGGATCTGACCAAATAGCTTCATGATATCCACGGAGGTTTTCGAATCCAGGTTTCCTGTTGGCTCGTCGGCCAGTATAATGGAGGGGTCGTTTACCAGTGCACGGGCTACCGCCACCCTTTGTCTCTGTCCACCCGATAATTCATTGGGTTTATGGTCCATCCTGTCCGCAAGCCCCACTTCAGCGAGTGTAGTGCTTGCCTTCTTTGCGCGTTCCGATTTGGACACTCCGGCATATACCAGGGGCAACATCACATTCTCAAGTGCAGTATACCTGGGAAGCAGGTTAAAAGTCTGGAAGATAAAGCCGATCTCCTGGTTCCTGATCTCTGCCAGTCGGTCATCGTCCATCTTGCTTACATCGGTACCATTAAGGATATACTCACCACTTGTGGGAGTATCCAGGGCTCCCACCAGGTTCATCAGGGTAGATTTCCCTGAGCCTGATGGACCCATGATGGCCACATACTCATTTGTCTTGATATCAATATCCACAGAGCGAAGAGCTTTAACGACAATTGAGCCTATATAATAATTCTTAACTATCTTATCCAGACTGATAATTGTTTCCATATTCATAAAAATTGTAGACGAAAATACATATTAATAGAATATATAATTCATAAAAGGTTTAAAACTTAATTTTAATTTCTGTTTTATGAAGGTCTTTTCTTAAGAGCAGGATTCCCATATGAAAGAGGTCAATGCTCACCTGCACCTCGGGCCAGGAGCATACCTCTTTCCAGGCCCTGTGCATTCCCCTGGACCAGTATATATCATCCATCACAATCACTGCTTCCTCCCCTGCCCTTTCCACAAGTTTCCGTACATAGGCCACCGCAGGTTCATAATGGTGATTGCCATCCACGAAAGCAACAAAGCGCTCAGGGATCAGGGGCAAAATATGCTCCAGCTTCTCGCTCATTTCGCCCCAGTGGATGGATACTGGTCCCAGACAGAGTCTTACTATCAATTGGGCGGCCTGATTGGCACGTTCCCTGTCTCCCTCAATGGAGTGCAGAGGAGTTTCGGGTGCTCCGGATGAGAGGTAGAGGGTGCTTATACCCATTCCCGTACCCAGTTCGACAATCATCTCCGGCTGAAACCATCTGGTGATCCTGTAGAGCAAGAAGCCATATTTCATTGAAACCGATGAACGCCTTACAAAGCTATGTTTGAAACCTAGCCTATGGTGCTCCTTCAGGATGGCCTCAGGAGCTTCCGTCCCCTGAGAATTAAAAAGCACCCCGTTTACAAACTCAAACAAGTATGGCGAATGGATTCCATGTCCTTTCCGGTGCCTGAAATAAAACAGGTGCTTTATGTATTTGAATATTCGCCAGGCCATGACCTATTTCTGCAATAGCTTAATTTTACATAAATTGCTTCACGCATGCAACAATATCTTCAACAGGACATACAATTTCTTCCAGGGGTGGGACCCAAACGTGCAGATATTCTCAGGGAGGAACTGAATATCTCTACCCTTGAGGATCTGCTAACCTACTACCCTTATCGCTATGTTGACCGGAGCAGGTTCTTTAAAATTTCGGATGTTACATCCGATATGCCCTTTATCCAGATCAAAGGAAAGATCCAGGGATACGCCTCCATTGGCAAGGGACGGGGAAAAAGGCTTGTGGCCGATTTTACCGATGGAAGCGGACGCCTGGAGCTGGTCTGGTTCAGGGGGGCCAAATGGATTCCCGAAAACTACCCCATTGGAAAAGAACTGGTGGTCTTCGGCAAGCCATCGGTGTATCAGCGAAAGCTGAATGTGGTCCACCCGGAATTGGAAGACCCTGAAAAAAAACATGTAGTCAGCTCCAGCTTGCAGGCGGTATACTCCACCACAGAGAGACTGAAAGATAACTACCTCACATCCAAGGCCATCAGTAAACTAATGGCCAACCTGATCAAGGATCTCCCCAGAAAATTTGAAGAGACCCTGCCGGCCTGGCTATTACAAAAGCTGAACCTGATCAACCTGGACACGGCTATGCGGCAGATCCATTTCCCGGATGCGACCGCACAGTATAAAAAGGCTGAGCTACGTCTTAAATTCGAGGAGCTCTTCTATATCCAGCTCAATATCCTGCAAGGTAAAAATGAGCGAAACAAGCGATTTCGCGGGAATGTTTTTGAAACTGTGGGAGAAAGTTTCAACACCTTTTATACAGAGCACCTGCCCTTTGAACTGACCGGGGCCCAGAAAAAGGTGATGAAGGAGATACGAAGAGACATGGGGTCGGGGCGCCAGATGAACAGGTTGTTACAGGGCGATGTGGGAAGCGGGAAAACCCTGGTGGCACTAATGTCCTTGCTTATAGCCATAGATAATGGATTCCAGACCTGCATCATGGCACCCACGGAAATTCTTGCACAGCAGCACTTTAAGAGCATCAACAGCTTTCTGGACGGTATGGATGTTCGTGTGGAGCTGCTCACAGGCTCTGTGAAAAAGGCAGTCCGCATCCCCATCCATGAGGGCTTGCTGGACGGAACCGTACATATCCTTATTGGCACGCATGCGGTGATTGAAGATGTTGTTCAGTTTAAACGGCTTGGACTGGTGGTGATCGATGAGCAACACCGCTTCGGGGTAGCTCAGCGGGCAAGGCTCTGGAACAAGGCCGATGTGTTGCCTCATGTTCTTGTGATGACTGCTACACCCATCCCCCGTACCCTGGCCATGACCCTATATGGGGACCTGGATGTATCTGTGATTGATGAACTACCCCCTGGCCGGAAAGCCATAGTTACCCGTCACTCCTACGATTCCAAAAGGCTCATGGTGTTTGGCTTTCTGAAAAAACAGCTGGCCCTCGGCCGGCAAGCCTATATAGTCTACCCCCTGATCAAGGAATCGGAATCC
Source organism: Bacteroidota bacterium (assembly GCA_003648635.1). Taxonomy (GTDB): domain Bacteria; phylum Bacteroidota; class Bacteroidia; order Bacteroidales. The sequence continues at coordinate 8,092 of QMPQ01000073.1, forward strand.
ATGGATTACAAGGACCTCGAAGATGGACTTGAAAGTATCTCACGTGCCTTCCCACCGCCCCAGTACCAGGTCAGCGTGGTGCACGGGAAAATGAAACCCGAAGAAAAAGAGGCCTCTATGGCCCACTTCGTAGCCGGCCGAACCCATATCATGGTGGCCACCACAGTGATCGAAGTGGGTGTGGACGTAAGCAATGCCTCCATTATGATCATTGAAAGTGCCGAACGCTTCGGACTTTCCCAGCTTCACCAGCTTCGTGGCCGGGTGGGTCGTGGAGCCGATCAGTCCTACTGCATCCTGATGACGGCTTACAAACTTTCCGATGAGGGAAGAAAAAGGATCGAGACCATGGTGCAGACCAATGATGGATTTGAAATTGCCGAGGTGGATTTGAAATTACGGGGCCCCGGTGATATAGAAGGGACCCAGCAAAGTGGTGTCCCTTTCAACCTGAAGATCGCCCACCTGGGCAGAGACAGTCAAATTCTACAGTTGGCAAGGGATACAGCTGAGCTGATCATTTCGGAAGACCCCAACCTGAAGCTCGAAAAGAACTTCATCTTTGTCAAACACATTAAGAAAGGGAATCCCAAGCGGATCGATTGGGGGAAAATAAGTTAATCTTTGACGCAACGGACCGAGAAGCCCAGTCGCATGTCGTTGTATTGCCGGTAGACCTGTTCCCTGTCGAAATTTAAAGTTCTGTACCAGGCATTATCTGTCCCTTCCTCCGCTAAGGTGCTCCAGAATGCGGCAGATTGATCAATACTGTAGAACAGCCCCTTTGCATTGCGAAAGCCTCCTGGAACTGCAGTAAATCCACTGGAATTGGAACCTCCTGAATTGGAGAATTCCCATTTTGAAAATCCGGTCTCTTTTAACTGAGCTCCCTCATCGCTTCCGCGCCAGTCATAATTATCCGCATCGATCTGACTCATACCCAAAAACATTTCCAGAACTTTCCATTCTGCATCAGACGGTAGATGCCATCCATCGGGACACACACCCTGAATGCCACTGGGAATGGTATCGATGCTTAGCTCTCCGTTCATGGCTGCTGCCCAGGTGTACAATGCTCCACTGGTATCACTGTATTCACTTAGGTTATCATACCAGCAATAAGCCTGCACATCCGGTGTCATGGCATTCCATTCTGCCTCATCGCTGATCTGTGTAATGGGAGTCCCATCAGGATAATGACTTACCTTCAGGTTCTCTGCCATCCAGACCTGAGTTCCGATTTCAATGGTCCCGTATGAGTTTCCGTCAATATCGCTCACCGATCCATAAGTCAAATCGGGATTCAGGCCTCCGAGATTATCAACCAGCACCAAAATATTCACGGCGGTGGATTTAGCTTCATCATCTGTGGCGGTAGCACTTAAAATATAGGGTCCCAATTCCAGATCAGCTGTATTCCAATTGTATACATGGGAAGAAGCTTCTGCTGTCGCCACTAAATCACCCTCCACATAAATATTTATCTCAGTAATAGAGCCATCCTCATCCTCGGCCATTGCCTTTACAGGAACTATCTCCGCCTGTAATACGGTCGCTCCATCCGGTGGAGTAACTATCTCTACAGTAGGCGCTACATTTTCCTTTTCCTTACAAGCCGAAAAAAGTATGAATGGAATTATAAATATAATTTTCAGTGTTGTTCCTATTTTTCTCATTGTGGTAAAATTCAGCAAACTTAATCTCCAAAAACTGCGCCAAAGTAAGAAGAATAATTCAAACAGTGCTGAAACTATTTATATCGCTTATAAATAGCTCAGAAAATAGATTAATATGACATGCAACAGGTGAGATTCATCCAACATAGATAATTTTGTGCCCATGATTGAGCACGAGGGTATCATTGACCATATTGATGGAGATGTGGCACATGTAAAAATCGAAAGTGTCTCGGCATGTGCTTCCTGTCATGCCAAAGGGGTCTGCAGTGCTGCTGATCAGGAAGAGAAGTTCCTGCTTGTTCCCCTTCAAGGTGCCACACACCAACAGGGAGAACCTGTTCATGTTCAGATAGCACAACACCTGGGATTCAGGGCGGTTGCTCTGGGCTACGTCTACCCATTCCTTGTATTGATGGCCGTACTCATTGGCCTGATTGCCGCTGGTATGGAAGAGCTAAGAGCCGGTGGATTTGCTCTGCTATCCATCATCCCATATTACCTCGTTCTATATATGTTCCGCGATCGCCTATCAAAGTCATTTACATTTAGCATCAAGAAAACTTTCACTGTCCAATGAGCCAGATTATTATTTATACCATTATCACACTGGTAGCTATTGGGGCCGCTGCAGCAATCATCCTCTATTTTGTCGCTCAGAAATTCAAAGTTTATGAGGATCCTCGTATCGATGAGGTTGAAGAGGCACTTCCGGCAGCCAATTGTGGTGGATGCGGATTTCCCGGTTGTCACAATTTTGCAGAAACGCTTGTAAAAACTGAATCCTGGGATGATCTTTTCTGTCCCGTAGGTGGAAATGACACCATGTCAAAGGTGGCTGGCATCCTGGGAAGAGAAGCTATAGAACAGGCACCAAAAGTGGCTGTTGTCAGATGCAACGGTACACCCGAATTCAGACCCAGGGTCACTACTTACGATGGAGCACCTACCTGTGCCATTGCCCACAGTCTTTACGCAGGCGAGGGAATATGTCCCCATGGTTGCCTGGGTTTGGGAGATTGTGTGGTCGTATGCAACTTCGATGCTATCCATATGGATCCTGATACGGATCTGCCCGTAGTAATTGACGATAAATGCACTGCCTGCGGAGCTTGTGTGGAGGCCTGTCCCAGGGATATTATCGAGCTTCGGAAGAAGAATAAAAAGGACAGGAAGATTTTTGTGAGCTGTATCAATGAGGAGAAAGGTGCCGTGGCTAAGAAAAACTGCAGCGTGGCCTGCATTGGATGTGCTAAATGCTTTAAGGTTTGCAAGTATGACGCCATTACCATGGAGAATAACAAGGCATTTATCGATTCCGAAAAATGCGTGTTATGTCGCAAATGTGTGCTTGAGTGCCCGACCAGTGCTATTCTTGAACTAAATTTCCCCCCTCCCAGGAAAAAAGAACCCGTAGTAGAGGCCAGTGAAACTGAAATCAAATAGAGCTTATATAAACAGGCGAGTCAATGAGTATTAAAACATTTTCAAGAGGCGGTGTTCATCCTCCCGACAATAAACTTTCGGCAGGTAATAAGATCGTTGAACTCCCCCCTCCCGAATTAGCGACAATCCCCTTGTCGCAACATCTGGGCGCCCCTGCTAAAGTGCTTGTGAATCGTGGCGACCAGGTGAAGGTGGGACAGTTGATAGCCCAGTCCGAAGGCTTTGTTTCCACCAATATCCACTCTTCAGTTTCAGGGAAAGTTTTGAAGGTGGACCAGTTTATGGATAGTTCGGGATATCGCAGAATGGCTGTACAGATCCAGGTGGAGGGAGACCAGTGGATGGAGACCATTGACCGGTCAGACGATCTGGTACGAAATTCTGTGCTTCCTGCAGAAGATATACGGAAAAAAATCCTTGAAGCGGGGATCGTCGGATTGGGTGGGGCCACTTTTCCCAGTCATATAAAGCTAATGGTCCCCCAGGGGAAGACTGCTGAATACGTGATAATCAATGGAGTGGAGTGCGAGCCCTACTTAACGGCCGATCACGCCCTGATGATGGAGCGAAGTGAAGAACTACTCTCTGGAATTCAACTCCTGATGATAGGATTGGGTGTTGAGAAAGCCATAATCGGAATTGAAAACAACAAGCCGGATGCCATTGAGAAGATGAAGGAAATCACCAGGGGTAGTTCGGTGTCTGTGCAGGGAATGAAGGTGATGTATCCCCAGGGAGGTGAAAAACAGCTGGTTCAGGCGCTGCTCAAAAGAGAAGTTCCTTCGGGCGGACTGCCCATCGATGTGGGTGTTGTTGTATTTAATGTGGGGACAGCCCATGCGGTCTATGAAGCAGTCATGAAAAACCGTCCGCTGATCAACAGGATAGTTACAGTTACAGGCAAAGGCCTGGATAAACCCTCCAATTTTATGGTCAGGATCGGAACTCCAGTTTCTTCTCTTATTGAAAAGGCAGGAGGATTACCCGAAGCTACAGCAAAGGTGATCAATGGAGGACCGATGATGGGAAAGGCTTTGTCCACAATAGATGTTCCTGTTGTAAAGGGAAGCTCAGGGATTCTCCTGATGGATGAGAGCGAAGCCCGGCGCAAAGACGTAAAGCCCTGTATCCGCTGTACAAAATGCGTAAGCGTTTGTCCCATGGGTCTTGAGCCCTACCTGCTGATGACCCTTAGTGAGAAGAGCTTCTTTGAACGGATGGAGCCGGAGAAGGTGATGGACTGCATCGAATGCGGAAGTTGCAGTTATACATGTCCCTCTTCACGTCCCCTGCTCGACTATATCAGGCTGGGAAAAGCGGAAGTCGGTAAAATCATGAGAGCACGAAAAGCTGTTTAAGAAAGATAAGCTAAGATGAATAAATTTATTGTATCACCATCACCACATGCCTACACGGACGAATCGGTCCCAAAACTGATGTATGGGGTGATTATTTCACTGCTTCCAGCCCTGGCTGTATCGGTCTATTTTTTCGGAATCGGGATGATTATCGTAAGCTCCGTGTCTGTGGCTTCCTGTATCCTGTTCGAGTACCTGATCCAACGCTATATGATGAAGGTGAAACCCACCCATCTGGATGGTTCGGCATTGCTGACAGGTCTTTTGCTGGCCTTCTGCCTTCCGGCCAATATACCATTCTGGATCGTGATGATTGGTGCGCTTGCGGCAGTAGGGATCGGAAAGATGACCTTTGGAGGCCTGGGGAACAATATCTTTAATCCTGCCCTGGTGGGACGTGTGTTCCTCTTTATTTCCTTCCCTGTGGCCATGACCGCCTGGCCCGAACCCGGACAATGGATGCACTATACCGATGCAGTGACCGGTGCCACTCCACTTGGACTTATGAAAGAAGGGCTTGCAAACCGCACGGTTGGAGAGATTATGCCTGAAGTTCCATCTTTCCTGAATCTTTTGCTTGGAAAAACCATGGGCTCTGCAGGAGAAGTATCTGCACTGGCCCTTTTGCTTGGAATGCTCTATATGATGTACCGGAAAATCATTTCCTGGCACATACCCATCACGATCCTGGCAACAGTTGCTATTTTTACCGGGATCCTCTGGCTGGCCAATCCCGATCGTTTTGCCGATCCCCTGTTCCACCTGCTTACCGGTGGACTCATGCTTGGGGCCATCTACATGGCCACCGATTACGTCACCTCACCCATGACTCCTAAGGGTATGATTATTTATGGAGTAGGTATTGGGGTCGTGACCGTACTGATCCGGGTCTTTGGCGCCTATCCCGAAGGGGTCCAATTTGCTATTTTGATCTTCAATGGCTTCACGCCGCTGATCAATAAATATGTCAAACCTAAACGTTTTGGAAAGGAGGTGAAACATGGCTAAAAAAGAATCCACTTTTCTGAGCATGGTAGCCACCCTCTTTGTGGTTACGCTGGTGGCAGCCGGATTACTGGGATCGGTCTTTGCCCTTACCAAGGAGCCCATCCGCCTGGCTGAACTGAAGAAAAAGAATGAAGCCATCCAGGTGGTAGTACCCGGTTTTGATAACGAGCCCTCCCAGGAAGTGGAGCGCGTTTTTATGGATGGCGACAGCATTTACCTGTATACCGCTCGCCAGGGTGAGGAGATTCTGGGAACTGCTGTGGAAACCTTTACTAACAACGGATTCAGTGGTCAGTTTAAGCTAATGGTAGGATTTGCTCCGGATGGCTCCATCATCGATATTGCTGTGATCAAACATGCGGAGACGCCCGGATTGGGCGATAAGATGGAGAAGGGAAAAAGTGATTTCAGTGTGCAGTTTATGGGCAAACACCCCGACAGCTTTAATATAGCTGTTACCAAGGACAGGGGCGATGTGGATGCCATTACTGCCTCTACAATCACCTCCAGAGCCTATTGCGATGCGGTGACACGTGCCTATGGAGCTTTTATGAAAAGTCAAAAAGAAAACTAATATGAACCAGTGGAAAAACTTTAGCAAAGGATTTATCAAGGAGAATGCGGTATTCGTATTGTTCCTGGGATTGTGTCCCACCCTGGGAGTCACCACTTCAGCCATCAATGGTTTGGGAATGGGACTGGCCACCACCTTTGTTCTGGTGATGTCCAACCTGGTCGTCTCCCTGGTAAAGAATCTGATCCCTGACAAAGTTCGGATCCCTGCTTTCATCGTGATCATTGCCACCTTTGTTACAGTGGTCGAACTAGTAATGAAAGGCTACGTTCCGGCCTTGTTTGATGCCCTGGGGCTTTTTATCCCACTGATTGTTGTTAACTGCGTTGTACTGGGAAGAGCAGAAGCCTTTGCCTCTAAAAATACCATCTGGTCCTCTTTGGTGGATGGCGCCGGAATGGGTCTGGGATTCACCATGGCACTCACCGTTCTGGGAGCTGTCAGGGAACTCCTGGGAAGTGGGGCATTTTTTGGAATGAAACTGATCAGCGGCGATGCCATGCTGCTCTTCATCCTCCCTCCGGGAGCATTCCTCGCCCTCGGGTACCTGCTGGTTCTTGCCAATATGATTAAAGAAAAAAGCTCCTGACCATGGAATATATCCTGATCATCATCTCTGCTGTATTTGTCAGCAACATCGTTCTCAACCAGTTCCTGGGGATCTGTCCCTTTATAGGTGTATCCAGTAAAGTTGAGACTGCTATTGGCATGACCGGTGCAGTCACCTTTGTCATGGTCATCGCCACCCTGGTCACCTACCTGATTTACCACTCGGTACTGGTACCGCTGGACATTGTCTACATGCGCACCATCACCTTTATCCTGGTCATTGCATCCCTTGTTCAGCTTGTGGAGATCATCCTGAAGAAGATCTCCCCCCCACTCTATCAGGCGCTTGGAATTTTCCTGCCCCTGATTACTACCAATTGTGCTGTTCTGGGTGTGGCTGTACTGGCCGTTCAGAAAGACTTTGGCCTTTTGGAAAGCACCGTTTATGCCATTGGTAATGCCATTGGTTTTGGGCTGGCTCTGATCACCTTTTCGGGAATCCGCGAACAGCTTGATCTGCTGAATGTCCCCAAACGGATGAAAGGTGTTCCCATCGCCTTTATTGTGGCCGGATTGATGGCCCTGGCATTTATGGGATTTACAGGGATTGTATAATCCGCTGCGCGGATGTTAGTGCTTAGTAGTTAATATGTCTGAAACGATCATCCAGAATACAGTTGCGTTTGTAAAGCTTACCCTGGCAGGAGCCGAAGGAGGGCATGACTGGTACCATATTGAACGGGTCTGGAATACAGCCCGGTATATCCGGGAACAGGAGGGCTCGGGCGACCTGCTGACCATCGAGCTGGCTGCCCTGCTGCATGATATTTCGGATGCAAAGTTCAATGGCGGCGATGATGAGATAGGAAGCCGGATGGCCAGTGAATTCCTCCTGGAACAGGATGTGGACCGGGAGATCCTGGAGCATGTTCAAGCCATCATCAAACATGTATCCTACAAGGGAGGATTTAGCCAGGATCAGATCTCCACCATTGAGTTCCATATTGTTCAGGATGCCGACCGGCTGGATGCCATCGGTGCCGTTGGAATTGCCAGGGCCTTTAACTACGGGGGATTTAAGAACCGGCCCATCCACAAGCCAGAGATGCCCCTACAGGAGTATAAGGATTCAAAGGCTTATCACAAGTCGGATGCCCCAACCATCAACCACTTCTACGAGAAACTGCTGAAACTGAAGGATCTGATGAATACCTCCACTGGCCTTAAGATGGCAGAGGAGCGGCATACCTATATGCTCGATTTCCTGGATCGTTTTTACAGGGAGTGGAATCCGGGCAAATAATTCACCTAAAACAGGTAATTCAGGTTGATATATAAGCCTGTTTCACCATCTGCCTTTTTGGCTGCCATACCATAATCCACTGTTAAAATGAAATTCTGGTTCAGGGCAAAGTGGATTCCTCCACCAAAACCTATGTGTGGAACCTCATTTGCGTCCAGGTCTAGGATCTGGTCAGGCAGGTCATCTGGCAAGACATCCGGCATACCGGAATAATCAAAATTATATTTCTGAGTAACCATACCTGCATCCACAAATGCCGAAAGTGCAATATAAAAGTTCTGCTTAAACAGGGATGTCCTCAGGATTTTCCCCCTGAGTTCCACGTTTCCAAAGGCAAAGCCATCACCCACAATTCTGTTACGCTTGACCCCTCGAACAGTTTTGGCTCCACCCACACCGTCTCTGGTTAGTTTTGGAGCAGATTGAAACATGAATGGCATCATATAGAAAGGCATTTCGCCCCCTAATTTCCCCTGGTAGGAAAGTCTGTAAGCAAAGTTCATCCATTCCGGGATCAGGGTGAAATACTGCCGGTGAGTAAGAATAATTCTACCATAGCTATAATCGGTATTGCTTAAGAAGGAAGGAGCGTAATGCAACTGCATTTCCGACCAGACACCAGTAAATGGATTGGGTTCATTGTCCCTGGTATCGTAGACGAGTCCACCCTTCAAAATTGTATGGTTTCCTCCTTTGGCTTGGTCTGCCTTGATTATTCCCCAATCCAAATAAGAGCCATAGAGCGAATTATCCGAGAGCAAATCATCATCTTTCCCTTCGTTCAAATCATTCACATCCACTAAATCAATAGAACTCCCATAATAGGCGATACCACCCAGCCAACGTAACTTTTGACCAATGATCTCTCCCTGAAAATCAGCCTTCAGCCTTAAGAGTTTCCTTGAATGCCTGTAAAAAAGCCTGTTAGCTAATCCCTCTGAGTCATAGCTAGCCTCATATTCCCAGTCATAGACCGCCTGGTAACCATTAAAACCAAAGAAGTCCAGTGACTTCTCCGTCAGGTAGCTGGCCTCAAA
>QMPQ01000074.1 GCA_003648635.1 Bacteroidota bacterium
AATACGAATTGCCCATAACCTGATCATTGATCACTTCAGGAAAGAGAAGCAAATGAATACCCTCTCCAATGACGATTCTGAGGTGGACCTGTTCAACAGTAAGAAACTCTCCGATAGTAATATCGAAGAGCTGATTATTGATAGTCAGATCAAGTCCGAGGTTCGGGTCCTGATCAGTGAACTACCTGACGATCAAAGGGAGGTTGTTCTGCTCAGGCACTACGGGGGACTCAGCTTCAAGGAAATTGCCAACCAGACCGATGTAAGCATAAATACTGCCCTGGGCAGGATGAGGTATGCTTTGATCAATCTGCGTAAGCTCATCCAGGAGAAAAACCTCTCTCTTACCGTTTATTGACAAAGATTCGAGCCTTTTACAATATTTCTGAAGGTCAGGCGTTCTAATTAGGAAAACCTAATCAAAAATGCCTATGGTAAAAGTGTCTACCCTATTTCACCGGGTGGATGGATTTGATGAGCTAAGTGCATCATCCACAATCCCGGCCATGCTGGAACAAGACCTGGGGGATCAGTTTTTAGAAGAACTACTGAATCCACTAGTGTATGATCCAGGTGAAGAACTGGTGAAAACCATTTTAAAGAAAATCTGAAGAGGGGCCGAAATGGCCCCTTTTTTTTATAAGTGATGGAGGGAAATGGCGTTGGTGATGTAGATGGCTGCTGTTTCGGTACGCAACCTGGAAGATCCCAGGTGAAAAGGGGCATATCCCGATTGTAGTGCCAAAGAAACTTCCTCCTCGGTGAAATCACCTTCGGGCCCCACCATTAGTGTGTAGTTCCCAGAATGGTCCAGATCTTTGACGCTAAGCCTCTTAAGAGGATAACAGTGAGCAATTCCCAGGGTCCCGGGGCGCTCTGTATTTAGGAATTCCTCCATGGCCATGGGCTCGTTTAATTTTGGCTTATAGGCTTTCAGAGACTGTTTCATGGCCGATACCAGAATCTTTTCAAGACGCTCAATCTTGATCTGTCTCCTTTCACTGCGCTTACAGATCAGGGGTGTAATCTCTGAAATCCCGATCTCTGTTGCCTTCTCAAGGAACCATTCAAAACGGTCCAGGTTTTTGGTGGGTGCCACTGCAAGGTGAAGCTTATAGGAAAGGGCTTGGTATCCCTGCTTTTCCGTTTCAATCTTCAGCCTGCAACGTTTTGGATGATCTTCTGTAATAACAGCTTCATACCAGCCTCCCCCGCCATCTACCAGGATCACCCGGTCGCCCCTGACCAGCCTGAGCACTCGAATAGCATGTTTGGACTCCTGCTCTTCCAGTTTAAAACTATCTCCCTGAATATGCGGATTGTAAAAAAGATGCATCATTCAAATTTGATGCTAAAATTAGTAAATTAACCGGCCAAAACCCCACGACTATGTTCAGAATTGGTGTTCTGTCGGATACCCATGGCTTCTTCGATCCAAGGATCGCCACTTACTTCAGGGAATGTGACGAAATCTGGCATGCCGGGGATATTGGCGACTATGAAGTTGTAATACAACTCAATCGAATTGCTCCGGTGGTAGCCGTGTACGGAAATATCGACGGTACACCAATCCGCTCCAGGTATCCCGGTCACCAGCGTCAGGTCCGTGAGGGATTGGATATATGGATGACCCATATCGGGGGCTACCCGGGTAACTATGATTCTCGGGTAAAACCCGATATCTTTGAAAAATCCCCGGGCCTCTTTATCTCAGGACACTCACATATTCTAAAGGTGATGCCTGATAAGAACTTTGGTTTTCTTCATATCAATCCGGGTGCTGCCGGGCGCAATGGTCTCCACAAGGTCCGGACCCTGGTTCGCTTTGAAATAGATAAAGGTCGCATTGGAAACCTGGATGTTATTGAGCTGGGTACACGGTCAAGGACATAAGGACACTACACTTACTCCTCAAACTCCAGAAAGCGGCTGATAAACAGATCCAGTCTCCTCCGGGCAGCCAGACTGTAAACATAAGGCGTCTGTCCCGGCCTTCCTTTGATCCTTCTGTCAGACTCCTTCAGGTCAAACACGATCGCATTAAAAGTCCGGTTGGAGGAGAGTACCTGCAGGCCTCCGGGCGTATAGGCAATATAGTACCAGGTCCTTTCGCCTGCTCTCAGATAGATATCAAAGACATCGCCAGAGCCCCGCTCCACAAACTCAATATAAGCCTCCACTTTCTTGTTCACCTGGATATCACCAATGTTCCCGATTCCCACCATGCCATTATAACGGAACGATCGGGATTCCTGGTTCCATTTCAGGCTTAGGTCATTAAAGAAAATGGTATGTTTCCACTGGGCTGGGATTTCCTCATAAGCTCCGTAAAGTCCAAGCTGGCGCTCCAGTGTGTTGGCCATATCCCGTCCAAGCAGGTCCTTCATAGCCAGCTGATAGTGAGGACTTGTAAGGTCTACCGGATTCAGGTAGGGCAGACTGTCAATCTCCGCTCCCATCACCTGAAGTGCCTCGGAAGAAAAAGGAAAATCCAGGCCAAGAACCAGGTGGGTATCAAATTCACCTTCAGCGATCTTATGACTTGCATTCCCGGTCGAAACCATATTCACGAGACCGTAGTCCAGGTTCAGATTAACCGGGCCTTCCCCATAAACCCTGCATTGTTCTGTTTCCAATCTCAGATAAGATCCGGGCCAACTCATATCCGCCAGTTTCTCAGGAGTAGATATAATATAGTCTTCACGCTCAGGATCATAGATTAACTCTCCATTTGAAGTGGTAATGTTGACATCGAAATAGTCTTTTCGCGCGGAGAGGAAGGTAGAATAGATATGTGTGGAGTCCCTTGTAATCATCGTGCCTGAGAAGATCTTATTCTGGGCTGTACTTTGCATTTGCTCAGGGATGGGGATGCGGATATCTGCCGGATCAACCACAGCAGTAAAGCGTAACCAGGATTTAACAATATCACAGCTATGAACCAGCCTGGTGCCCCCATCAAAGGATAGAAAAGGAAGATCCGCAGAAAGTTCCACTTCTCCCTGGAAATCGAAATATGGACTTAGCATAAAAGAAGCATCCTCAGCTACGTTTGCGGTAGCGAGCGTTAGGATGGACGTATCTACCCAAATCTTGTCGAAATAGAGCTGATAAGCGTTCCCAAATGCATCCAGGTAATCGTAATAACCAGAACCACTGTAGTCTAGAGCACCATTTACAGCAATGGAAGCATTGTAAATCAGATACTGGCGAGTTACCTGGTTGGCCATAACCTTTGCGTTGTTAAGCATGCTCATGGTGGCCCTGTATCCGATATCAAGCTTTTTTTCATATGGAAAAACGAAGGCATCTGCCACCTTAATAAAAGGAACTCCCCTGGCATGCAAAATCCTTGTCTTGTAATTGTAAGTGGCCTCGGAAGCAACAAAATTCAGACTGTCCTGTTGGGGATGTATTGAGGTATAAGTGGGTCCGTTGGTTCTTAATGAATCTATGCCAATATCAACATCGTTTTCAGGAAGGATTTTTCCCTGGGACAAGGACACTTCATCCTTATTCATATCCCAGGTGATTTGATCAAGCTCGGTTTCATATAGGTTATACGGCAACTCCACCAGGGTTGCATCACCATTGGCCCTGAACTCTCCCATGCCTTGATCCAGATCTACAAAAATATTTACATCATTGGTAAGGAAGGGCAATTCTTCAAAGGAGTCTGCACTCAGCTTAACACCCGAAGAGTCGGCACTAAGCGTTCTATAACCATAACGAAACTGATCCGATTCAAACCGAGCATCAGGAAAACCCATGACTCCGCTCCCTGTAAGTCCGGAAGGAGAAAGGGCCAGGTTGCCTCCATGAAAGATACTGTCGTTGTAGATTTTAAAGACCTCTTCAACCCTGGATATTTCAAGTTGGTTCTCCCCGGGAATCAGCTTCAGGTCGGCTACACTGTTCTCCACCCGGGGATACTCTATTCCTTCAGTCTGCTCCCGCAAGACGAAAGAGCGGCTGCGCGCCATCATGGAGTCCGGATGCATCATATAAAGATCCGATGTAGAGGAGGAGTTCAGGTAATCAAAGGATCCGTACCCTCGCAAGCCCCCGCTACTCATCTCAATATCATTGTAAAAGGTTCCCACGCCCCCATACAATTCAATCCCCTCTTCAGCTGTCTGCATATAGAATCCAAGGGAGTTATCCTCCCGCAAGGTCATATTCATCTCCAGGGGTGGAAGGATGCCTGCTGAAATAAAGGTTCCCTGAGGCGCGATAGCCTCGGGGCTGAAATTATCCAGACTGTCAATGGTAAAGGGTTCCAGTTCAAAATAAAAATCATCCCTGTGATAGACTCCGTTTTGAATATACGAATCATCAAAGTAAATATAGGATCCTCCCATGCTGGTAAATGAAGGGTACTGGGGAAAATTTTCCAGGCCGGACTTATTCATGGGATCATCGATCAATAACTGACCAGTCATATCTTCCATGGCATTTTCGATACGCTCCAGGATAGGTTCTCCATACTCGTTATACTCCTCAGTCATTATAGATATCTTAAGAGAATCGATCTTCTGCATATCTATTTTAAAATCATTGTAGTCGAAAAAAAAGTTTTCCCCGGAAAACTGGAACAATCCTGCATCAACAATTCCATCGAACTGAAATGATCTGTTACGTTTCATAACAATACGATTCTCGGTAGGGATCAACCTTACATTCTGAGAATCGCTCAGGAAAATCACCGGAATCCCTGAAATGGACAGATCACGTGTATATAGGTCCAGCTGAGCATTGGAGGCACCTTCAAGCCTGGATATAAAGCGGATCACATCGTAGTCCCTCTGGCGCATGGAGGCGCTGATGTAGTCAAAGGTCTTTTGGCGTACAGTAATCAGTTCCTTGCTATCGTCGTAATAGACAAATCCATATTTAGCCAGACTCATCAGGAGATGACGTACCTGGTAGGGTGGATAGGCAATATAATTGGCATAATTTGGCATGGCAAATGTCCGTCCCCCAAGCATATTGGAATAGGTATAGAGCTGGGCCAATGGGTGCTCAATATCCATGCCCTGCAGGTCCATAAAGAATCCGTAGTCAAAAAAGGCAGAAGACTCAAAGGTGGCGCGCCCCACCGAGGTCCCCTGCAGGGCCTGCAGTTTCATAAAAGATTCTCCCCTGGTCCAGGAGAGCTCATCGAAATTCATATCGATGTTGTGGTAGCTATTGGAGTAAGGGCCCAGAGACTTAAAATCCTCCGACTTATTGAGCCGCAACATGTCTTTGCTTACATCAAATGAAAGCTCCAGGTCGGGATGAAAGATGGAATCCTGACCAAAATAGATGGAGATGGAAGCGTGAGGTGCCCTGATAAATCTGCCATTCATTGCGACTCGGTTCGTTCTGGCCTTTAATCGAAGGGTGTCATTGGCAAAGATCTCCAGCAAAGCAGGCTCCCCTCCCACTGCGGAACCAATGAGGTTAGCCCCCTCGATGGCCAGTCCCCCGCTGTAATGTATACCCGGTACGAAATTTTCAATCCTGTAGGAATTCTGATAGGAGAGAAATTTGGGATAGACGATGGAGGAGAGGTCTTTAATAATCGTTACCTTATCTTCCAGTTTTCCCAGGGCGATCCCCTCAAAAAGAGCTGGGTAGAATAGCTTTGCAGAATCGGCTGTATATCCGGGAGTCTTCAGGTTGATCTTGAAATCAGCTAATATTGCGTTCAACTCATTTTCCGGCATTCCGGCTCGCTCCCAGGTCACTATACCATGGCTACCGTACCAATGCAGTTCAAGCGGATCAATGTATCCTGTGGCACTCTTAATCTGAATAAAATCTCTGTCGAAATAGCAGGCAATAATTACATCATCAAAACTTACGGTCAGTTTCTCATCTGAATGAAATTGGAATGTAGGAGTTGAAACCCTCCATGCAATAGAATTAGAGCGATATAATGTGTTTTCATTCAACAAACCCAGGGATAGCGTGAGCAACTGATCAATAGCCGCAAGGGATGCATCATTCCTCTTCAGAAACAGGGTGAATCCCTCCAGCCATTCATCATATCCATGGGATGTTTTGTGCTCCGTAAAAAACTCCATCATGATACGCTGATACTTGATAAAATGAGGCCTGGGCCTGCATCTGCGTTTCAGCATCAAATTTGACACTTCAATAATCTCCAGTTGTTGTTCATAGGAGAGGGAGTCATAAACAACTAGAAAACGTTGAAAATCGCTTATCTCGGATGACTCAAGATGAGCTCCTGTAAATAAGCTTAATTCATTTACATATTGCCCGGTATCACTGGTGAATTCCCTGATGGACTGTGCATATACCAGGTTAACCAGGAGAAGTAGGTAAAGGGATATGATAGCTTTTTTCATACCGGCTGATCAAGGTAAGGCATTAAGAAAGGTGAGGGAAATCCAGTTGGATTCCTCTCCAGTACTTAAGTGTTCTAAGTTACATCTGTAGGCTTCGTTCAACACATATTGCACATCCTCTGCAAGTATACCGCTGATCACCATCAGGCCCTGATCAAGGAGATGTTCTTTATAAATGGACATATCCCTGACCAGTGTATTCCTGGTGATGTTGGCCAGTATCATATTAAAGTTCTCCTTGTAGAGAACTCCCACATCACCAAGCCTTACATCCATATTGGTGATCCCGTTCCTCTTTATATTTTCAAGAGCATTTTCATAGGCCCACTGGTCATTATCCACTCCTAATACCCTGCCTGCACCGTGCATGCAGGCATATATTCCCAAAACTCCTGTGCCGCATCCCATATCGAGAATTCTTTTCCCTTCAAGAGGAAGATTTCCCATTTCCCTGATCATCAACTTGGTGGTATGATGATGACCTGTACCGAAGGACATCTTTGGTTCAATCACCAGGGTATATTCAAGGTCATTGGATGAGTCATGAAAGGGCGCTCTGATAAGCACTCTTTCGTCGATGACCACCGGTTCGAACTTTTTTTCCCACTCCTCATTCCAGTTCTGATCTTCGGTCCTGTGGAACCTGTACTGTACCTTTATGTTGACGCCCGCAAGCTGATCAATCAACTGATTCAGTGCTTCAGCATCATAAGTCTCCTCATCAATAAAGGCCTGGATATCGTTGTCACCCTCCACAAATCCTTCGAATCCGATCTGCGCCATAAGTGCATAAAGGATCTCCTTTTCAGTGTTGCTCCACGATCGGGCTGGTATAACGAATTCGAGGTATGCCATAGAGGCTGCGTAGGCTAATATGCATTCACAATTGCCAGAAAGTCTTCTGCCTTAAGAGCTGCTCCGCCAATCAATCCACCATCCACATCAGGGTTGGCAAAAATTTCTGAGGCATTTGAAGGTTTACAACTTCCCCCATAGAGGATACTCATATCTTCGGCTACCTCCTTATCGAACAGCTCCACCAATAGATCCCTGATAAACTTATGCATCTCCTGTGCCTGGTCCGGAGTGGCAACTACACCTGTACCAATTGCCCATACAGGTTCATAAGCAATAACTGTCTTGCTCATATCCTCCTTAGTCAGACCTGCCAGACCCACCGTAAGCTGCTCCCTGATTACGTCAAAATGGTTTCCCCCTTCACGCTCCTCAAGAACCTCTCCACAGCAGAAAATGGGCTTCAATCCTTTTGAAAGGGCAATTTTTGTCTTTTTGTTTAAGAGTTCATTGTCCTCATGATAATAGGAACGTCTCTCCGAGTGCCCGATAATCACATACTCTACTCCCACGGAGACTAGCATATCCGGAGCTATTTCTCCGGTATAGGCACCAGACTCCTCTGATGCACAATTCTGCGCTCCCAGCTTCACACCATCAATCAAGTCGTTCACCCTGCTCAGGTGAGTATATGGAGGGGCTATAATAACCAGAGCATCACTTTGTTTCTCATTCTCAAGTTTTTCAACGGCTTTTGCAAGCTCCATCCCTTCTTTTAGATCGGTATTCATTTTCCAGTTTCCAGCAACAATTTTCTTTCTCATTTCATTTATCGTTAATGATTCTTATTTAAAAATAGTAAAATTCGTAATGCATCGGTGATTTACAGCTTATCATGCCTTCACCGGTGAGATATAAGCTGAGAGTAAAACCACCATCATCAGCGTCATTATAAAGGCCAGGCTTACTCCATTTTCCCTTTTTCTTGCTCCTTCATTCAGAAGTAACTCGGGAATAAAATGATCAAATTCTACCATATCGAAGGAGAACTCCTCGTAAGCTCCTGCATCCTTCAGCATCTGTGCCTCTTCATCCAAAGGTGCCGATGCATTTCCTATCAGCTCCGACCAATGAGGATCCAGCTGCTCCAAAAGCGGGAAATCCCTATAAGCCCATTTCCCAAGGATAATTCCATTCTTTACAAGCATAAATCCAGGATTGGAACGTACAATGGTCTTTAACATTATCTCATCCCCGGCCATAAACTCATATGCGAGACCCAATTCTTCAGAGATGGATTCCACCTCTGCTGAGCTTGATGAAGTCACCGCATAAAAAGAGAAATCACTGGCAAATATTTCAAGTTGCGACCACTCTAAGGCATGGCTAAGTGCTTCCTGGTCTGCAGCAGCAAGGTTATGACTCACCATGACAAGGCTGTATCCCCCATCTGATAGTATCTCATCTACCAGATCAAAGCCATAAGGATCCATAATGGCAAAATCATGAATAGGGGGTTCGTAGCCCCGCTTCACCAGCTTCGATTCACTATCAACAAATTCCCACTGAAGAGTATCCTTCGGATAATCTTCCATGCTAAAAGAACTCGTTTTTCCTGTCTCCTGGTTCCTGTAAATCAGCTTAGTTTCGTATTCGTCCACCGGTACTCCGTCGGGTATCTCCATCTCTGCCCTTATCACTGTACCCACATCAAAGGACCTGAAATCGATAAGTGGCAGATGCCTGTAGTTCCAGAAAGAAAAGAGTGAGGTAAATAGGAATAGGCTCCCTACCACCATCCACTCCCGGACAGGCAGACCTGAATTATAGTCACTGTTCCTGCCAAAATAGAGGATCAATACAAACACCATCAGCACCACATTCTTAAAGAAGGTCTGCCAGTTGGTCAGAATCAGTGCATCGCCAAAACATCCACAATCCGTTACCGGGTTAAATAGTGCCAGGATAAAGGTCAGCAGTGTAAAAAAGGACATAAACCACATCAATATCTGGAATATGGCCTTTCTCCGGT
This sequence comes from Bacteroidota bacterium, assembly GCA_003648635.1. Classification (GTDB taxonomy): domain Bacteria; phylum Bacteroidota; class Bacteroidia; order Bacteroidales. The sequence goes on from QMPQ01000074.1 coordinate 9,184, forward strand.
AACCAAGAATCAGGGTAAGTCCCAGTATCAGTTCAAAGGCAGAAAGGAATATTCCCAGGGGGAGTGCAAGAAACTCAAGAAACCCCAGTTTAAATGCAGTAAAGTAATCTGCAAACTTGTAGGCCGATCCCAGAGGATCCACAGCCTTCACAAAGCCGCTGAAGATGAAAACGATTCCCACGATTAAACGACTTATTAATCGAATATACTTCATCCCTATAGCTCCATATGGTTAATAATCAAACTCGAAATATCTTCTGGTGAAAGCATGGTCCCGTCTGAACCCATACAGTCAACGATCTCAAGATCATCCACCTGCTTCTGCAGGGAAAGATAAACCTGCTGGACCTCCTCCTGGAAATCCAGATCTTCCTCATGTATATCCCGTTCCCCTTTTAAGTAGGCCCTGTCATCTCCGTCTCGTGCTAAATTTAATTGTCTTCTGGTAAACTCGACGGGAACATTCAGGTAGAGGTTCAAGTCGGGCCTGGGCAGCTTGTTATATCCAAATTCAAATTCCAGGATCCAATCCCTCAAGCTCTCCTGTCCTTCCCGGTCGGCCAGCTTGGCACACTGAAAGGCTATATTCGAATAAACATAACGGTCCATAATTACCAGATTCCCCTCCTCCATCCATTGCCTGATTTGAGAAGATGCATCGGCCCTGTCGCCGGCATATATCAGGGCTACCAGATAGGGATCAACCTGGTCGTTGGCACCCATCTCTCCTCGTAGAAACCTGGCTATCAGCTCCCCGTATACGCCTTCTTCCAACCTTGGAAAATGGAGATAGTTGTATGGAACAGCATTCTGTTCAAGATGTTCCCTTAACAGTTTCAACTGGGTGGATTTACCTGAGCCATCTAAACCTTCTATCACCAAGAAACGCATGAATCTACTTTGGATTATTTGTGTATTTTTAAGCCAGTTTCCAAACTTACAAAATATAGGCTCAACCTATTGAGAATACATGAAGAACTTCTCCACATCAGGCCCTCTCTTTTCAAAGAACTTATCACTGAACCTGGGAGGATCGATCATGGACCTCTCACGTCCCCGAGTGATGGGAATCATCAATGCCACACCTGATTCTTTTTATGATGGAAGCAGGGTACCCGAACCGGCGCAGGCGATTGAAAAGGCAAGGGAAATGATAGAACAAGGGGTCGATATACTGGATGTGGGCGCTGTTTCTACCCGACCGGGCTCCCAGGAAATATCTGAAATAGAAGAATTGGAGCGCTTGTCACCTGTCCTGGAAGCATTAAGGGAGGCCTTCCCTGACTTCCCTGTTTCGGTAGATACCTGGAGAGCGAGTGTGGCCCGCACCGTAAAAGAGAGATTTGAGATTCAGTTGATCAATGATATTTCGGCCGGAACCCTCGATCCCGATATGTTTCCTACCATGGCGCAGCTGGGAATCCCATATATTATCATGCACATGCAGGGAACTCCACCAAACATGCAGGACGACCCGGCTTATGAAAATGTTGTTGATGAAGTGCTGCAATTCTTTGCGGAAAGGGTGTACAAATTGAGCTTACTGGGCGTTAATGACATTGTTATCGATCCGGGATTTGGATTTGGGAAAACTCTGGAACAAAACTATATGCTTCTGGGCCAGTTTGATTCCTTCAAAATGCTTGAACTTCCATTGATGGCAGGAATATCACGTAAATCAATGATTTATAAACTATTAGAATCCGAGCCTGATGATGCCCTCAACGGAAGTACAGCTGCACATATGGCCCTATTACTTAAAGGTGCCAGGCTCCTCAGGGTTCACGATGTAAAGGCCGCAGTGGAAACTGTGAAGATCTTCCAGCAGATTTGTTAAATTTGGCCTAAGAATCATCCCATGCTCAGCGCATTTATACATATCCGCCTGCTCGATATTATCGACATCATCCTGGTGGCCCTTCTGTTTTATCAACTCTATATGTTGATCAGGGGCACTGTGGCCTTCAGCATTACCATGGGTATTGCAGTCATCTATATATTCTGGTGGATAGTGCGTGCCATGCAGATGGAGTTGCTCAGCACCATCCTGGGTTCGGTCCTTGGAGTTGGGGTCATTGCGCTGATTATTGTTTTTCAGCAGGAAATTCGGCGCTTCCTGATATTTATAGGATCACGGTATGTGGAAGGAAATCGCATCAGCGTGGAAAAGATTCTGAACCTCCGACTCGAATCCAAACCCCAGGTAAAAGTCCGTTCCATCATGAAAGCCGTGATGCAATTCTCCCTGGATAAAACCGGAGCACTCATTGTGATCCGCAGGAGATCCAATCTGGATATGTATGCGGAGACCGGTGATGTGCTCAATGCAGAGACCTCCAGCAGGCTATTTGTCAGCATATTCAATAAAACCAGTCCACTTCATGATGGTGCCGTAATTGTGGAGAACGATAAAGTGAAAGCTGCCAGGGTGATTTTGCCGGTTACTGAAAAAATGGATCTCCCCCCTGAGTATGGTCTGCGACACCGGGCCGGACTGGGCATCTCTGAGGTGACTGACTCCCTGGTAATCATTGTTTCAGAAGAGACCGGACAGATCTCTATGGCTGAAAACGGGATTCTTCAAAAGAACATTCCTTCCAGACTACTGAGACTGAAACTGGAAGAGGATTTCGATTAAGTTCCCTGCTTCCTGAAGAGTGATTTTTCCTCCCCCCGAACAAGTCTGAGAATATTGGAGCGATGTGTAATCAATACCAGTAGCACTACTAGCAATGAGAATATCCGGATGGTCAGGTATTCTGATTTGAACACCCAGTTGATCCATATGGGGTAAGTGAGTACTGCAGTAAGCGAACCCATTGCAGAAATCCTGGTAAGCAGAAAGACCAGCAGATAGATCCCCATGGCTGCCAGTGCAGCTAAAGGATGAATGGCCAAAGCCACCCCGGTAATGGTGGCTACCCCCTTCCCTCCCCTGAATCCTGCAAATACAGGAAAGATATGACCAACAACAGCCAGCAAACCCAGTCCGATCTTCAAGATCATCCAGGCCTCTGAACCGGGAACAAGCTCATGTTGTAAAAGTGCCAGGTTCACCGCCAGGAATCCCTTTAACATATCCAGAACCAGCACGGCGGATCCTATGGGCTTTCCAAGAACCCGAAAAGCATTGGTGGCCCCTGCGTTTCCGCTTCCATGTTCACGAAGATCCACCCCTTTAAGGGCCTTGCCCAACCAGACCGAAGTTGGTATGGAACCCAGCAGATAGGCCCCTGGAATAATAATGAAAAACCAATACATGCTGCTAAAATACACAAAACCCGACACTCAGGTATACTTTCACAGGATGCACCATTGCTTCTTCTGCGAATATGGCTAAATTGAACTATGAAAGGGAAAACTAAACTCTTCGTATTATTTGGTTTATAATTGTGGTCCTGCTGCGACCAGTGCTTTCCCCTCTTCGTTATCGGTAAACTGCTGAAAATTAGCAATAAAGCGCTTGGAAAGATCCAGAGCCTTCTTCTCCCATTCAGATGGATCGCTGTAAGTATCCCTTGGATCAAGGATGCTTGATTCCACATCATGAAGTTCTGTTGGCACCTCCAGATTGAAATAAGGGATCATTTTAGTGGGGGCATGGTCAATGGAACCATCCAGAATAGCATCTATGATTCTACGGGTATCCTTAATAGAGATTCTCTTTCCTGTTCCATTCCATCCTGTATTGACCAGGTAGGCTTTTGAACCGACAGCATCCATTCGCTTGACCAGCTCCTTTCCATACTGCGTTGGATGTAGCGTTAGAAATGCAGCTCCAAAACAAGCTGAAAATGCCGGAACAGGCTCGGTAACTCCCCTTTCGGTACCTGCCAGTTTTGCAGTAAAGCCAGAAAGGAAATGGTACTGTGTTTGATCATGTGTCAGTTTTGAAACCGGGGGCATCACCCCAAAAGCATCGGCAGTAAGGAAAATCACTTTGTTCGCATGACCTGCCTTGGAAATAGGTTTCACAATATTATGAATATGATAAATTGGATAGGAGACCCTGGTATTCTGTGTAAGGGAAGCATCATCAAAATCAACTTTGCCATCAGCTGCAACGATTACATTTTCAAGCAAAGCATCCCTTTTAATGGCATGATAAATATCCGGTTCGCTCTCTTCACTCAGGTGAATAGTCTTGGCATAGCATCCACCTTCAAAATTAAAGATGCCATCGTCATCCCATCCATGTTCATCATCTCCAATAAGAGCTCGCTTGGGGTCAGTGGATAAGGTGGTCTTACCTGTTCCGGAGAGTCCGAAGAAAATAGCAGTATCTCCATCTTTACCCACATTGGCCGAACAGTGCATGGCGGCCATGCCCCTGAGTGGGAGGTAGTAGTTCATCACAGAAAAGATCCCTTTCTTCATCTCACCTCCGTACCAGGAACCACCAATAACTGCTTTCTTCTCAGTCAGGTTGAAGAATACAAACACTTCAGAATTCAATCCCTGCTCCTTCCATAAGGGATTTACAGTTTTAGCAGCATTCAGTACCACGAAATCGGGTTCGAAGTTTTCCAGTTCCTCTTTTGACGGACGAATAAACATATTGGTCACAAAATGAGCCTGCCATGCAACTTCCATAATGAATCTGACCTTAAGTCTGGTGTCTTCGTTTGCACCACAATAACAGTCCACTACAAATAATTTTTTTCCGGAGAGCTGAGTGGAGGCAAGATCATAACCGTGATCCCAGATCTCTTTATTGATTGGTTTGTTGTCAGATGTCTTGGCTTTATCCGATTTCCACCAAATAGTATCTCTGGTAGTATCATCCAATACCACATACTTATCTTTGGGCGAACGGCCGGTAAAGATCCCGGTATCTACATTGACAGCACCAAATTCACTTTCCACCCCCACTTCAAATCCCTTCAGGGAAGGATCGAACTCCTCTTTATACAGTTGCTCAAAGGAAGGATTGTAAACCACATCGTTAACTCCATTGATATTGTACTGTTCAAGTTTCAATTTATTCAAAATATCTGCCATAATGTTTCTGATTTTAAGCTTGTAAGTTGATATTATTTCAGTCTATAAGTAATACAGGGGTAATCCTAAAAATAAAACTATGCGAATATCCAAATAAAAAGCGGCAAAATCAAGTTTTGCCGCTTTATTGGTATGTTAAAATATATGCTTAGTCAAACTACCTCAGGTTAGCCTGAGCAGCAGCCAGTCTGGCGATAGGTACGCGGAAAGGTGAACAACTTACGTAGTTCATTCCAACGCGGTGACAGAATTCCACTGAGTCGGGGTCTCCACCATGCTCTCCACAAATACCAACCTTCAGATTGGGTTTGGTTGAACGACCCTTGGAAACACCCATTTCAATCAGTTGCCCAACACCTTCCTGGTCCAGAGTCTGAAAAGGATCATTCTTCAACAGTCCCTTTTCAACATAGATGGGCAGGAATTTACCAGCATCATCACGTGAATAACCAAAGGCCATCTGAGTCAGGTCGTTTGTTCCAAATGAGAAAAACTCGGCGTGCTCAGCAACCAGGTCAGCGGTCATAGCTGCCCTTGGAATTTCAATCATGGTACCCACCTGGTAGTCACACCTGGCGCCTTTCTCAGCAAATACCTTATCAGCAGTAGAGCGAATAATCTCCTCCTGCATCTTGAACTCCTGCCATGTTCCGATCAGCGGAACCATAATCTCCGGCCTTGCATCCACACCTTTCTTAGTCAGGTTCACAGCGGCCTCAATAATAGCCCTTGCCTGCATCTCAGTGATCTCAGGATAGGTATTTCCAAGACGGCATCCACGATGTCCCAGCATGGGATTGAATTCGTGAAGGTCTTCAACCAGTGCCTGGATATCGGCAACGGTTATTCCCATTTCATCAGCCATCACCTTCTGGTTGGCTTCATCGTGGGGAACAAACTCGTGCAGGGGTGGATCCAGCAAACGGATGGTTACACCAAACCCGGCCATGGTTTCCAGGATTCCCTCGAAGTCCTCACGCTGGTAAGGAAGTAATTTATCAAGTGCCTTGCGACGCTCTTCTTCCGTGGTAGCAAGGATCATCTCCCTCATCACCTTGATACGCTCTCCTTCGAAGAACATATGCTCGGTACGGGTCAGTCCAATACCTTTGGCTCCAAAGTCACGTGCAACCTGAGCATCATGTGGTGAATCGGCGTTGGTTCGAACATCCATCTTTGTGTGCTTTTCAGCCAGCTCAAGGATGGCTCCGAAATCGCCACTTACTTCTGGATCGATGGTAGCAACCTGTCCATCCAATACATTACCAGTTGAACCGTTCAGGGAGATCCAGGCTCCTTCTTTAAATACTTTACCAGCAGCAGTCATGGTGCGGGCCTTATAATCGATTTTTACTCCACCAGCGCCGGATACACAACATTTACCCATTCCACGTGCTACTACAGCAGCGTGAGAGGTCATTCCACCTCGTGCGGTCAGAATACCTTTGGCAATGTTCATTCCTTCAAGATCCTCAGGTGAAGTTTCAGTTCTCACGAGGATGGCTTCTGGATATTTATTGGCCTCATCAGCAAAGAATACAATCTGTCCGGTTGCAGCTCCTGGTGAAGCAGGCAGTCCCTGTGCAAGAACAGTTGCAGCAGCAAGGGCACCTTTTTCAAATACAGGGTGAAGCAATTCATCCAGTTTAGAAGGCTCCTGACGAAGCAGGGCTGTCTTCTCATCCAGTTTTCCTTCAGCGAGCATATCAATGGCAATTTTTACCATGGCAGCACCGGTACGTTTTCCGTTACGGGTCTGCAGCAACCAAAGTTTGCCTTCCTGAATGGTGAATTCAAGATCCTGCATATCGGAGAAATAATCTTCAAGCTTCTGCTGGGTATCATCCAACTCGGCATAAACCTTTGGCATAACCTCTTCCAGTGATGGAAAATCAGCTGCGCGCTCCTCTTCACTTACCTTGGCAAGCTCGGCCCATCTTAATGAACCCTCTTTGGTTATCTGACGAGGTGTACGTACACCTGCAACCACATCTTCTCCCTGTGCATCGATCAGATATTCTCCGTTGAAAATATCTTCACCGGTTCCTGCGTCGCGTGTGAAAGCAACACCTGTACCTGATGTTTGTCCCATGTTACCATATACCATGGCCTGAACGTTTACAGCAGTTCCCCAGTCACCGGGGATCTGGTTCATGTTGCGGTAATAAATGGCCCTTGGAGTTTCCCAGCTATCGAAAACGGCCATAACGGCGCCCCAGAGCTGCTCCCATGGATCGGTTGGAAAATCATGTCCCGTCTGCTTCTTCACAGCAGCCATGAATTTCTGAACCATTTCTTTCAGGTCCTCTACGGTAAGCTCATTGTCGTTCTCCACGCCACGTGCTTCCTTAAGCTCATCCATAATGCCTTCGAAAGGATCGATATCTTCTTTGGACTCAGGCTTCATTCCCAGAACCACATCGCCGTACATCTGAACGAAACGACGGTAGCTGTCCCATGCAAATTTCTCATTACCAGTCTTGGCAATCAGACCTTCAACTGCGTTCTCATTCATTCCAAGGTTCAGTACGGTGTCCATCATACCTGGCATGGATACCCTTGCTCCTGAACGCACAGAGACCAGGCAAGGATTCTCATTGCTCCCGAACTTGGTTCCCATGATATCTTCAATATTCTTTACTGCAGCTTCTACTTCTGCTTTAATCAGCTCAACAGCTTTGTCCTGACCAAGCGAATTATATTCAGTACAAACATCAGTGGTAATAGTAAATCCAGGAGGTACTGGTACGCCAATCAGGTTCATCTCTGCAAGGTTGGCTCCTTTTCCACCCAGTAAGTTCTTCATGTCGGCCTTACC
>QMPQ01000075.1 GCA_003648635.1 Bacteroidota bacterium
GCTACTTATATCGCACCGCTACAACCGCTTACCCTTGCTACCTTCCGGTCCTGGGGGAATTGAGCAGGAGCTGGTCGTATAAGACTTGCCCGAAACGCAAATTTAAGAAGAAAAAGCGGTTCTGGCAATATCCTTATAAGATATGCCGGAACCGCTCCTTAATATGGTTCAGCTTTAAATGCTGTGATTCTTAGTTTTCCTTGGGACGCAGACTCCTTACGGTTGCTCCCGCCTGCCACATTTCTGACTCCCGAATCTCCTTTAGTTCCTTTTCAAGATTATCCTTGTAGTCAGCTCCACTGGTTCTCTCCAGTACAACTTTGCACTCTTCACCACTCTTCACCCTCTTATAGAGGTCATTGAACACAGGTAGTGTGGCCGCTTTGAATTTAGGTTTCCAGTCCAGTGCTCCCCTCTGGGCAGTAGCACTGCAATTGCCATACATCCAATCCATTCCATTTTCGTCCACCAGGCGAATCAGACTCTGTGTCAGCTCTTCTACGGTCTCATTGAATGCTTCTGAAGGAGAGTGTCCGTTCTCACGCAATACGTCGTACTGGGCCTCCATGATTCCTGCCAGGGCACCCATAAGCACACCGCGTTCGCCGGTCAGGTCGCTATATACCTCATCTTCAAAGGTGGTTGGAAAGAGATATCCCGATCCGATTCCGATTCCAAGGGCCAGGGTACGCTCTTCGGCATTCCCGGTATAGTCCTGGAAAACAGCATAAGAGGAGTTGATTCCTGTTCCCGCCAGGAAATTGCGCCTAACACTCATACCTGAACCCTTGGGGGCCACCAGGATCACATCCACATTCTTTGGAGGTATCACACCGGTCTGCTCCTTGTAGGTTACTGAGAATCCATGCGAGAAATAAAGTGCATCACCTTCTTTCAGGCAGGGTTCCAGTTTGGGCCATACAGTACGCTGGGCAGCATCCGAGATCAGGTATTGAATCACTGTAGCCTTCTCAGCTGCCTCCTCAATGGGAAAGAGGGATACGCCAGGTACAAAGCCATCTTTTACAGCCCGGTCCCAGTCCGCTTTGAACTCAGGTGCCTGACCAACGATCACATTGATCCCGTTGTCTTTCAGATTCAGTGCCTGGGCAGGTCCCTGTACACCATATCCGATAATTGCAATCACTTCATCCTTTAGCACTTCCCGTGCCTTTGAAAGGGGAAACTCTTCCCGGGTTACGACATTCTCCTCAACGCCGCCAAAATTTAATCTTGCCATTGTAAAAATATGTTAGAATTGTTATTAATGTTAGAGTGTTAGATTGTTTGAACCTTATAACGTCAGAAGGTCAGAAATGTTAAAAATGATAGAATATTAATAGGTTACGGTGTCATTGGCTGTGACCTCGTGGTGTTCATCTATCTCCTTCAGATAGGTGGAGATCTCCTTGATCTGCTTGGTCAGTGCGATTCGGCCCGAACGTGCAAACTGAAGGATCCCATAAGGTTCAAGAGCACGGAACAGCTTCTTGGTCTCGTCTTTATGTCCGGTTTTCTCCACAACAGTATAATCAGGCTCGATGGTCAGAATCCTGGCATTGTGCTGTCTGATTAGTTTTTCCACCTCGTCCCCATTGGCAAAGGCCACAGTAGGTACCTTGTAAAGGGCAATCTCCTGGTATACAATTTCATCCAGAGTATGGTAGAATGCCTTCAGTATCCCGATCTGCTTCTCAATTTGCCTGGTAACTACCCTGGCCATTGCCTCAGTGGCCTGGATCACAATGGTGAACCTGTAGATTCCCCGAACCTCCGATTCAGAAGTATTAAGACTTTCAATGTTAATTTTTCGCCGTGAAAAGATCACGGTGATCCGGTGAAGGAGCCCAACTTTGTGCTCGCTGAAAACCGATATGGTATATTCCTTTTTCATTTTATATTTTTTTTCTTTTAAAGACGCATTTTGGATCCCTTCGGGAATTACTCGAGGCGGATATCCGACACCGAAGCTCCGGCCGGAACCATGGGGAAGACGTTCCCCTCCTGCCTTACTTCTATCTCCAGTACACAGGGTCCCTCTTTGGCCAACATATCATCCAGTGCCTTATCCAGATCTTCACGTTCGGTGATCTTCTTAGCAGGCACTCCAAAGCCTTCGGCTATCTTACTGAAATCGGGATTGGTCAGCCCTGTGCTTGCATACCTCTTATCAAAGAAGAGTTCCTGCCACTGGCGTACCATACCCAGGTACTGGTTGTTCAACAGGATCATCTTCACCGGTAGCTTATACTGTGCGATGGTCCCCAGCTCCTGGATGGTCATCTGAAATCCGCCATCGCCCGAGATTGAGACTACTGGCCTGCCAGGATTGGTAAATGCAACACCCATGGCTGCAGGAACCCCGAAGCCCATGGTGCCCAGTCCACCCGAGGAGACAAAAGAATTACGCTCCTTGTGCTTGTAGTACCTGGCAGCAGCCATCTGGTTCTGTCCCACATCTGTGACAATGATGGCACGTCCATCGGTCTTTTCCGAGAGCTTGTGGATCACCTCTCCCATATTCATCTGCTCCCCGCTGGGGAAACAATCCTTGTTGATCACCTTTTCCATCTCCAGAGCTTCCAGCTCACGGAACGACTCCAGCCAGTCGGCATGTTCAGCCGGTTTGATCCGAGGCAGAAGAAGCTGAAGTGCCTGTTTGGCATCGGCATTGATGGCTACATCGGTCTTGATGTTTTTATCAATCTCCGAGCGGTCAATCTCTATATGAATCACCTTGGCCTGTTTAGCATAGGTATTTATGCTACCGGTTACCCGGTCGTCAAAGCGCATCCCAATGGCTATCAGTACATCACACTTATTGGTGTTAATATTGGGTGCATAATTTCCATGCATACCCAGCATACCCACATGCAGGGGATGATCTTCGGGAAATGCCGAGATTCCGTTCAGGGTATGTCCCACCGGTATGCCTGCCTTCTCCACAAATTCCTTGAATACCCCTTCGGCCCGGGAGATAGTTACTCCCTGTCCGCATAGCACAAAGGGCCTCACAGCACCATTGATCAGATCTGCAGCTGCCTCGATGGATTTTGAATTGGGTTGTGGCTTTGGAATATAGCTTCGAACCTGTTTTCGCTTCTTGTAAACGTATTCCACCTCTTCCACCTGGGCACTCTTGGTGATATCGATAAGAACTGGTCCGGGTCGCCCTGAATTGGCATAAAAGAATGCTTTGGCCACCACATCGCAGATCTCGTCGGCGCTGGTAATCTGATAGTTCCATTTGGTGATCGCCATGGAAACACTTACCATATCGGTCTCCTGGAAGGCATCCGAACCAAGCAGGGGAGCCGCCACCTGACCTGTGATACAAACCAGGGGCGTGGAGTCAAGCATGGCATCGGCTAATCCGGTCACCAGGTTGGTGGCTCCGGGTCCCGATGTGGTAAAGCAGACCCCCGGTTTCCGGGAGATCCTGGCATATCCCTGGGCCGCATGCACTGCACCCTGCTCATGCCTGACCATCACATGCTTCAACTTATCTTCATAATGATATAAGGCATCGTAAACGGGCATAATGGCCCCCCCGATATAGCCGAAAGCGGTATCCACTCCCTCTTCCAGCAAAGCTTTTACAAGGGCTTCGGCTCCCGACATTTTCTGTCCGGATGTCTTCTCTTCAGCTGCCTTCTTTTTTGTCTCTGTATCCATGCTGTTATAATTTTGAGATTCTGTTTTAAGATTCATTCAGTAGTCTGATGGCCCCGCGGTCTGCCGATGAGACCATACTGGCATATGCTAAGAGTGCCTTGGACACCTGTCGTTCCCTTTGCGGTTTCCATCCATCGCCTTTGCTGTCAACTTCTTTCCTTCGCTGCTCCAGCTCCTTGTCATCCAGTAACACATCCATGGAACGGGTCTTGATATCGATCCGGATCATATCCCCGTCCCTGATCAGTCCGATGGCACCGCCATCTGCTGCTTCGGGCGAAATATGACCAATGGAGAGTCCGGATGTGCCTCCGGAGAATCGGCCATCTGTAATCAATGCACATTTTTCTCCCAGATGCCTTGATTTAATATAAGAGGTGGGATAGAGCATCTCCTGCATTCCGGGTCCACCTTTTGGTCCCTCGAAGCGTATAACTACAACATCCCCGGCTATCACTTTGTTTTTAAGAATGGCATCACAGGCATCGTCCTGTGAGTCATAAACTTTGGCCGGACCTTCAAATTGCATGACCTTTTCGGAGACCCCTGCTGTCTTCACGATGGAGCCTTTAAGGGCAATATTCCCGCTTAGAACGGCCAGTCCCCCGTCACTGCTATAGGCATGTTCAATGCCCCTGATACAACCGGTCTCCCGGTCCAGGTCAAATTCCTCGTATCTCTTATCCTGCGATCCCAGAGTCAGGTTGAATTTCCCTCCTGGCGCCGCTGAGTATAGTTCCTCATTGCGGTCGCAGGGCTGCTTATTAATCAGATCGCAGCAATCCATGGCCTCACCCAGGGTTCGTCCATCCACCCGGTACACATCCCGGTGGATCAGTCCGCCCCGGTCCAGTTCCGCCAGGATGCCCATGATTCCACCGGCACGGTTCACATCCTCCACATGGTAGCTGGAGCTGGGAGCAACCTTACATAAAACCGGAGTGTTCCGTGACAGGCGGTCCATATCTTTCATAGTGAAATCAACTTCGGCTTCATGGGCAATAGCCAGCAGGTGCAGAACCGTATTGGTGGATCCGCCCATGGCGATGTCAAGGGTCATGGCATTTTCAAAAGCCTCATAGGTCCCTATGGAGCGCGGCAGCACCTTCTCGTTGCCCTCTTCATAATATGAGCGGGTATTTTCAATCAGATGATGAGCTGCTAAGCTAAATAGATTCTTTCGCTCCGCATGGGTGGCCACAATGGTACCATTACCCGGCAGGGCCAGCCCGATGGCCTCATTCAGACAGTTCATTGAGTTGGCTGTAAACATCCCGGAACAGGAGCCACAGGTGGGACAGGCCAGTTTTTCGATACGGGCCATTTTTTCATCGCTGACAGATGGATCGACCGCCATCACCATAGAATCCACCAGGTCCAGGGCTGTGTCACCATCGCGCCCAGCCTCCATGGGTCCGCCCGAAACAAAAATAACCGGGATATTCAGTCGCATGGCTGCCATCTGCATACCCGGGGTAATCTTATCACAATTGGAGATACAAAACAAAGCATCCACCTTATGCGCATTGGCCATGTATTCGATGCTGTCTGCAATCAGATCCCTCGAAGGAAGTGAGTAGAGCATGCCATCATGACCCATGGCAATTCCGTCGTCAATGGCAATAGTGTTGAATTCAGCAGCAAAATATCCCGCTTTTTCAAATATCTGTTTTACCTCCTGACCTATATGATGCAGGTGGGCGTGACCGGGAACAAACTGGGTAAAAGAGTTAGCAATACCAAAGACCGGTTTCCCAAACTGACTTTCTTTCATTCCATTGGCACGCCAGAGGCTCCTGGCCCCGGCCATCCTGCGTCCCATGGTACTTGTATGGCTCCGGTATTGAGTTTTCATTGTCCCTTCTGTTAATCTGTTCATTAAAAAAGCCATCCTCTATCCTGAGAATGGCTTGGTATGCTTCTATTTGCTTTATACCACTCTCAGGCCTTCCCCGGATCAATCACCAGTACAAGCACCACGAGTAGAATATGCAGAATGTTGTTTAGCATAGTTTTAAAACATCGCTCAAATATAAAGATAAATTCAATTCACAAGCTCAATTCCCTAAAAAAATAACGATTTATTCATCCACAGGCAGATCTTCTTCCGGATTGGAAGAGAAATCTTCTGTTTCAGCATTTAATTCCAGGACATCATTTGATTCGACACCGTCCAGTGTTTCCACATCCCGAAGCTTACGAGTAATCTGATTGGTTCGGGTAGTTTGAAGCTTATCCAGGGTTCCAGTTGCTGTATCTAGTTGTTTTCTGACCCTTTTCAGATGTACTGAGAAGTTTGTGAACTCAGACTTCACGGCTCCCAGCACTTTCCATACTTCGCTGCTCCGCTTTTGTACAGCCAGGGTCCGGAATCCCATTTGCAGACTGTTCAGCAGGGCGGACAGGGTTGTGGGACCGGTAACGGTAATCCTATAGCTACGCTGCAGGGTTTCAAAGAGTCCGGGGTGCCTTAACACCTCTGCATAGAGACTCTCCACAGGCAGGAACATGATGCCAAAATCAGTGGTATGAGGGGGATCCAGGTACTTATCACTAATATCTTTGGCAAAGCCTTCCACAGACCTGATCAAAACCTTCTGTGCTACTTCGATTTGCTCCGGGTTTCCCTCTTCATAGGCTTCCAGCAATAGCTCGTAAGATTCAATGGGGAACTTGGAATCCACTGGCATCCAGACCTCCTCGTCGGTGCTCTTCCCCGGCAACTTTATGGCATACTCCACGTGAGCCTGGCTCCCCTTTTTCGTGGAGACGTTCATGCCGTATTGATCAGGAGTAAGGATTTGTTCCAGGATGTTGCCCAGCTGGTATTCACCCAATACCCCCCTGGTTTTCACATTGGAGAGTACTTTCTTCAGATCCCCTACCCCGCTGGCAATGGTCTGCATCTCGCCCAGTCCCTTATGCACCTGTTCCAGCCTTTCACTTACCTGCTTGAAGGATTCGCCCAGGCGTTTTTCCAGGGTGGACTGCAGCTTTTCGTCCACGGTCTTCCGCATCTCATTGAGCTGCTTGGAATTGTCCTCCTGGATGCTCCTTAATTGTTTTTCGATGGTGTCCTGAATGGCTTTGATGTGATCGGTGGCCTGTTTGTTATTGTTGATCTGTTGCTGGTTGAAATCCCCGAACCTCTGCCTGATCAGCTCACTCAACTCTTTGATATTGAGTGCAAATTTATCTTCGAAAGACTGCAGCGATTTGCTGAGCTCCTGCCTGCTGGCCTGAGCGCTCTCCTGGTTCTCCCTTCGGTTTCTCTCGAATTCGTCCTTTAGAGTTTTCTCATTTTTTTCCAGGGAAGTTTCAACCCTGCGCATGGAAGACTCCACTTCCTTCATCTGTGGCTTGATGTCCACCGATCCTCCTTTTCTGAACACAAGGATCAGGTTGACTAATGCAAGAAGGATCAGGATGCCCAGGAGAATTTCAGTCATGTGCTTCGATTTGGTGATATAAAGATAGCACAATCAGAAAAAAGATAACTTTGTTTTATGTCGGAAGAGAATAAAAGGTTTGTCTATAGCCTCGTTTTCCCCGGGTTTTTCGTACTGCTCCTCTGGGCAGTTAAATTTTTCGAAACCGGTATGGAAATTTCTCTGGTGGAGGGGGGCGTATATCCAAGAAGGTGGACCGGCCTGCAGGGAATCCTTTTCTCCCCACTGATCCACGGCGACTGGAAACACCTGATCAACAACTCTATGCCAGCACTCTTACTGAGCGTGGCTCTCTTCTATTTTTATCGTGATATAGCCTACAAGATATGGCTACTGATCTACTTCATAGGGGGGATTCTGCTCTGGAGTGTGGGCAGACAGGCCTATCACATTGGTGCATCAGGACTGATTTATGGACTGGCAGCCTTTCTCTTTCTAAGCGGCTTGATCCGACGCGTAAATAGTCTGACCGCCATCTCCCTGCTGGTGGTCTTCTGGTATGGAAGCATGGTGTGGGGCTTGCTGCCTTTCGATTTTGAGGTCTCCTTTGAAGCCCACATCACAGGGGCTGTTTCTGGAGTGATCCTGGCAGTGATCTATCGTGATCAGGGTCCGGAACCTGAAAAATCTACCCTGGATGAGGAAGAGGATCCCTCCGAAGAGGATCTGTCCGCTGAGGACCCAACCGAAGACAATCAGCCAGACCACTGATCCTTCAGCAGGGCATAGAGGTGCTCATCCATCATTAAGCCCCCTTTCATAACTGCTTTCCGGTGGATGGCTTCCAGTGCAAAACCGTTTTTTTCCAGCACCCTCATCGACGCAGGATTGTTTTCATAGATGCAGGCAAACAGGCGGAGCCACGGGGTTTCCTCAAAGGCATATGTTACCATGGCCCGCACCGCTTCGGTGATTATCCCCTTGTTCCAATGGGTTTCTGATAACCAGTAACCGATCTCACTGTTGTACTTGTATACATCTTTCATTCCATGCAAACCGATGCCTCCGGCAGCTTCGCCGCGGACCTCAATGGCCAGGATCACATCCTCCCTGTTATTTCCAACCATCTCCAGCCATCTCTTAGCATCTCCCGGGGTATATGGATATGGGAAACCGTCTCTAAGCTGGGCTGCCACCCGCGGGTTGTTGGCATGTTTCACCAGGGCCGTGGCATCGGTCTGGTCCCAGGGTCTGAGAATGAAGCCTTCTCTTTGTATGAGGGGGACATGCATTTGCTGAAATTACAAAACAGAAGGCATAAATAGGGTAATTATGCTATTTTTACGCGGTTTATCTGATTGAGATGTTGCTGAAACTATATGAAAAGAACCCCGAACAAAAGGTGGTTCAGAAGGTGGTAGAGCTCCTCCAGTATGGAGGTGTGATCATCTATCCCACAGACACGGTATACGGGATAGGTTGTGATATCACCAAAGCCAGGGCTGTGGAGCGGGTAGCCAGGATCAAAGGGGTCCGGCCCGAGAAGGCCAGGTTTTCCTTCATTTGTTCAGACCTCAGCCACCTTTCCGATTACGCCAATCATGTGGACAACACCACCTTTAAGCTGATGAAGTCCTTCCTGCCGGGTCCTTATACCTTCATCCTGAATGCTAGCACCCAGGTTCCAAAGTCCATCAAGCAGAAGAGAAAGACAGTCGGAATCAGGATCCCGGACAACAATATTATCCTGGAGATTGTCCGCCAACTGGGTAATCCCATCCTGACCACCTCCCTCAAAGAGGATGACCAGATCCTGGAGTATCCCACAGATCCAGAACTTATCTACCAAGAGTACCGCGACCTGGTAGATGCCGTGATCGACGGAGGCTACGGGGGACTCATTCCATCCACCATCATCGACTGCAGCGGTGACGAACCCACGGTCATACGCGAAGGACTGGGAGAGGTGGACTAGAAGTCATAATAAAAGCATGCATGTCAGCTGTATGATCCAGCATTTTTTCTAAATGAGACTGCAATTCACTTCAATTTCTGTCTGAAAATCTTGCTTTGGTCTTTCCAATTAAGCGAAAAAACATAAATTTAAAGAAAAAAAAACTCAAGATCATGAAAGATACAATACAGGAATTCCTGGAGGACAAAAAAGTAGCCATCGTAGGTGCTTCAGCCAATAAAGAAAACTTTGGTCTCTACCTGACAAAAGAGCTTAGCAAAAAGGCTTACCAGGTAATCCCCGTCAATCCAAAATGCAAGGAGGTAGAGAATATTCCCTGCGTTCCCACTGTCAAAGATCTTCCCGAGGACGTGCACAGCGTAATTCTGGCAGTCCCGCCAACACGCACTGAAGAGATCGTCGATCAGTGCATCGGCACCCCCATAAAACGTGTCTGGATGATTCGTGGCATGGGCAGAGGTGCCTATTCAGAAAGTGCCCACCAGCTTTGCAGGGAGAACAAGATTGATGTGGTCTATGGTTTTTGTCCCATGATGTTTTATGGAGCAGGTATGCACAAATTCCATTTCTGGCTGCGGAAAACTTTCGCCAGGCTTCCGGCCGAGTTCCAGCTGGCTGTCAACTGATCTTCTTATCTTCTCCAGAACATGGGGGAGAAAAGTACCAGCACAGTAAAGAGCTCCAATCTTCCTACAAGCATCAGGAAGGAGAGATACCATTTTCCTGCCACATGAATCTCCGAGAAATTCAGGGCCGGTCCCACTTTGCCAATACCCGGGCCAATATTACCCAGGGTGGCTGCCACGGCACCAACGGAGGTATTCAGGTCATTCCCAAGGATGGACATTACCACCATGGAAAACACCGCAATGATCCCATAAAATGCCATAAAGGCCAGTACACTGGTGACCACCGGCTCCTCAACGGCCATCTTATTCAACCTGACAGGGATTACAGCATTGGGATGAATCATCCGTTTCAACTCCTGGGTGGAGTTTTTCAGCATCACCACTATCCGCATAATCTTGGGGCCTCCTCCGGTAGATCCCGCCGATCCCCCAAAAAACATTAAGGTAAAAATCAGCACAATAAGCCAGGGAGCCCAGGTCAAATAGTCGGCTGTTGCATACCCGGTAGTTGTAATGATCGAGATTACATGGAAGATAGCATTCCTGAAGGCCGGCTCAAGTCCGCCGCCGCCAGTAAAGAAGAGTCCAAGCGTTACAAGTACTGTGAATCCTCCGATAAAACCCAGGTACCACTTAAACTCCTCATTCTCCCAGATTTTCCTGAATTGTCCGTGCATGCCAAAATAGGCCAGGGTAAAATTGGTTCCTGCCAGAAACATAAATCCCGTAATCACATAATGGATATAGGGTGAGTTCCAGTAGGCAATACTGGCCTGCTTGGTGGAGTATCCGCCCGTGGCCATGGTGGTCAGGGAGTGACAGATCGCATCAAAGAGACCCATTTCACCGGCCCATAGCAGCAGGGTCTCAGCCAGTGTAAAAATCAGGTAGATAAACCACAAACGTTTGGCCGTATCCTTCACATGCGGATGGAGCTTATCGGGAGTGGGGCTGGGCACCTCTGCCGAAAAAAGCTGCATCCCTCCGATACCAAGGAAAGGAAGCAAAAGAAGCGTTAGTAGAATTATTCCCATCCCACCCAGCCACTGAATCAGGCTCCTCCAGAAAAGAACAGCATGACTTAGCTCCTCGATGTTATTCAGAATAGAGGCCCCTGTGGTTGTAAATCCGGAGATGGTTTCAAAGAAGGCATCTGTAAAGTTAGGTATGGATCGTGTGAGCAAAAAGGGCAGGGTTCCGAAAAGTGAGAAGAGAATCCAGGCCCCTGTAACAATCACATAACCATCCCGTCGGTTCACCTGAAGATTGGTTCTCCGTACCGGCAGGTAGGCGAGCATGCCTGCTGAAATAGTAATGGCTCCAGATAACAGAAACTGTAGCTTATCATTCTCCCCGAAAATAAGTGAGACGGGAATGGCCAGCCACATAAAGACACCCTCGGTGACCAGGATAACACCCAAAATCCGGATAATGGTTCGGTAATTCAGCATCTATTCCTAGTTGAAAAACTTGCCAATGGTATAGATCACACCCGGCAGTGCAAATACGACCACACGGTCGTAAGGTTTAATTTGCGTTTCACCATGGGCAATGAATGCATTTTTTCCCCTGATGACCCCACCAATAATGGCTTCCCGCGGAAAATCTATCTCTGCCAGGCACCCTAAGGTGGCAGGTGCATCCGGTTTCACCACAAACTCCATCACTTCTGCTTCGGTCCCGGTAAGGCACTTGATGCTGGAGACTTCTTCCGCCATGGTAAAGCGAAAGATGCGGCTGGCCGTGATCAATTTCTTATTGATGATGGTGTCCACGCCAATATTTTCAGCCAGGTGGATATAGTCCATGTTCTCTACCTCGGCAATGGTTCTTTTAACACCCAGCTGCTTGGCAAGCAGGCAGGAGAGTATATTGGTCTCCGCGTTCCCGGTTACAGCGATAAAAGCATCCATCTTCTCAAGTCCTTCTTCGCGCAAGAGTTCCATATCGGTTCCATCGCCATTGATAACCAGCGTATTGCTTAACATATTCGACAATGTATAGCTCCGTTGACGGTCCTTTTCAATAAGCTTTACATAGTGCTGGTTGCCCAGGGCATCGGCGGTCTTTCGTCCAATCCGGCTTCCTCCAAGAATCATGATATCGCGTACCTCAAACTGCTTTTTCCCGGAGTATTTGTAAAGCTGTTTTAATCCCGCCTTGCTGCTGATTACGTAGACCAGGTCGCCTCTTTCGAAGCGGTCATCCCCGGAAGGTACAATGGTATGGGCTTGCCTGGTGATGGCTACTGCCCTGTACTCCAGGCCTTCATCCCCGGGCGCCAGTTCCCGCAGGCTCTTATTAATAATGGGAGCTTCCTCGTCAAGCCTTATCACATACATATGGAGCTTTCCACCTCCAAACTCAACCACCTCTGTACTACCTGTCTCCGAAAGCAATCCCACAATCTCACGGGCGGCAATTTTTTCGGGATAGATCATATAATCCACCCCAAGATTCTCAAATAACTCTTTGTTGGCCGGTAAGAGATACTCCTGGTTGTCGATCCTGGCAATGGTCTTCTTGGCCCCAAGCCTTTTGCTGAGGATGGCCGAGTTTACATTGACATCTTCCGAGGAAGTAACGGAGATCAAAAGATCGGCTTTCCCGATTTTCGCCTCCTTCAGCTGGGCAATGGAATTGGCGTTTCCTTCAATGGTTAGCACATCAAGTGTGCTCCCAATGGACTTCAGGCGATCGCCATCATTATCAATCACCACCAGATCGTGTTCCTCATGACTGAGCATCTTAGCCAGGTGTGATCCGACTTCGCCAGCTCCGGCAATTACAATACGCATAGTCTTCTAAAATAGAACAGGGCAAAATAACAGATAATTGTCCAATAGTAGGCAGGAAATCCTATTTTTTCCATCTTTTCACATAAGCTCCAGACCTGTCTGTCAAATATATCCCCTCCCATTCAACCTTCATTCTCTCTTTATACCAGCTACGGTTCGATCCATCTATCAAAAGGTCCACCTTCGTCATCCAGCTATTTTCCGCCAGCCCCTCAATCACAGGTTCTCCCGAAAGAAGGATGAAATCAGGACAGCCAGCCTCATGTCTTGTCGAGTCAGCATAAACACGATCCCACACCTGCTTATTCACATCGTCTGTTAGCACCAGTCCGTCAGAGCCACCTCCTCCCAGCATCCAGACTCCCTTCGCCACCCGTACACAGGCAGAAACCCTCCCTACACAAAGCTCTCTGTCCCCCATCTCATAGACCTGGTTCTCATATATCCTTCTGCTCCAGTTTTGAGCTATGTAGGTCTTCATGTAGTCCCGTGATGTGCTGTCTCTGTACCAGCAATAGTGGTCCACCTGTGCTCCCGTCCGGACTATGACCATGGATGCTCCCTTGAAATGGCTTACGATCAGTTCGGAGGAACTACGGCGCTTCAATCCGGATAAAGAGTTTCCAAGAAGCAAAACAGAAATCAATAAGCCCATGAAGTAAGGGATCCTCCTCCTGCCATAAAGTGCTATTATACCCAACAACATTAACAGGAGCCAGACCAGGAGATTCCACCTGTTCAGCTGCAACGCATCCACTACCGAACCGGGCAGGGAAGAGAGGAGTTCCATGGAGCGGTTCATCAGCCGGGCCAGCTCCACAAGCAGGAAAGAACTAAACTGTTCCATGACTCCTGCTAGAATAAAAGGAAGCGAACAGACAAATACGGCAATTAACAGGCTGAGTAAGGGTACTGCGATCAGGCTGCTTACCAGGGCATAAATGGGCAACTGGTGAAAATAGTAGATCACAAGAGGTGCAGTGGAGAGCTGGGCTGCCAGACTCACTGAGGTGGCTTCCCATACCCGGCGCAGAACCCGGTTCTTTATCCGGACCACACGCAAAGCAAGCGGGTGCAGAGTGATAATGCCCACAATGGCTGCATAGGATAGCTGGAAGCCAACATCCATCAACCTTATGGGCTCTATCAGCACCAGTAGAAAAGCGGATGCAAGGATCACATTGAGAGGGTGGATCCGCTCACCCAATATCCGGCCCATGGAAAAAAAGGAGAACATGGTGACAGATCTGGAAACTGAAGAGGAAAAACCGGTAACGAAGGCATAAAACCAGAGGAGGCCAACTACCAAAACTGTTCTTTGCATCCCTTTCCGATAGATCAGACTCATCCACCCGGTCATATACAGCAATACCCACCAGATCAGTCCAACATGCAAACCTGATACAGCCAACAGGTGCATTCCCCCTGCTGCTGCGTAAGCCTGGCGCATATCATCGGTCAGAGAAGAACGATCGCCCAGACAGACTGCCTTTAACAGGCCTACCTCCTCCAAAGGTCCATGCCAGTGATCAGAAACAAAGCTTCTTATTAGAGCAGGAGTTAGCCTCCTCTCTGCTACTCTTAGCTTTTTATTGAACCGTGCCGGTACCTCAGCGCTGGAAACATAGAAACGATACCAGCAGTTTTTCCTCCCCATGATTGATCTGTAATCGGGCGACCCTGGATTCCCGCTGTTTCGAATGGGTAGCAGGGTACCGGAGAACTGCCAGATCTCACCCTGAGCAGGCAAGATGGAGTCGGTCGGCATGCTCAGATAACACTTCAAAAGCGTTGAGACCTGATGGCTGGTATCGGCCGAAGAGATCAAATTAATCTTCATTTCAAAGCTATGGGCATAGTTCCCCGAATGAGGCGACCCGCTTACCTCCCCCCTCACAAGCACTACCTGGTCAGAAGGCAAGCCGGGATCAAGAGGCCTTGAATGTATTCCTGTCCCCGCTCCAACAATAAAAAAGAGCATGAACAGGAGTGGAGAGATAAGCCATAGTATTAAACCGGGCTTGCGAGCTCGGCGCTGCCAGATGAAAATTATTAGCACCAGTATCCAGAATAGAAGCAAGATAATAAGCGCCTCAAAAATCAGAGTTGCAGAGCTTACCCGGAATCCGGTTAACACGCCACCAAAGTATGGGACAAGGACGCGCAACATGGGAATTTTTCGCAGATCGAACATGATGTTCAGGAAGATTCTTTGCTAAATTCATGCAGTGAAGTGAAAAATATCTGCTATTCTTCACTTTTTATTTGAACCTTTCATGCTTGTTTATAGTTTTATATACAGAAATAATTAAAACGCATAATCTTATTCAAATGGCAACACTTACAACACAACACATGGGAGTCACCCTGAAAAACCCTCTGATCCTGGGTGCATGCAACCTCTCAAATAATCTGGACAAACTAATAGAGGCCGAAAAGGCAGGTGTAGCTGCATTGGTTTACCGTTCACTTTTTGAGGAGCAAATCCAGCTTGAAGACAATGATTTAAGCAATCAGCTGGAAGCGTACGATGAACGTAATGCTGAAATGATCAACCTCTTTCCAAAAATTGAACATGGCGGGCCCAAAGAACATATACATAATCTGAAGCAGGTGGTTGAAGCTCTTTCCATTCCCGTATTTGCCAGTCTTAATGCAGTATATAAGGAGTCATGGGTTGAATATGCTTTACAGCTGGAAGCAACAGGTGTTGCCGGGCTCGAGCTGAATTTCTTCTCTGTACCTCGCGATTTTGACAAAAGTGGACACGATGTGATCCTTCAGCAGATAGAATTTCTGAAAGCTGTAAAAGCAGCTGTAAAGATTCCGGTAAGTGTAAAATTAAGCCCCTTTTATACCAATGTGCTTAAAACCATCAAGGATATGGATGATGTCGGAGCTGATGCCTTTATTCTGTTCAACAGGCTGTTTGAGCCAGACATTGATGTGGAAGCCGAGAACCATGTTTCTCCCTGGAACCTCAGTACACACAGTGATCATCGTCTCTCCATCCGTTATATCGGTCTGACCCACGGAAACCTGAATGCCAGCGTAGCTGCCAACAACGGGATCTATGAGGGAATTGATATGGTAAAAATGATTCTGGCGGGAGCCAGCGCCGTAGAGGCTGTCAGCACATTCTACCACAATGGTGTGGGATACGCTGCAGAGATGTTAAAGGAACTTGAGGAGTGGATGGATCGCAAGGACTACGATTCCATAGAAGCTTTCAGGGGTAAGCTGAGCAGCAAGTCCATCAACGATCCCTTCGTTTACAAGCGTGCCCAGTATATCGATATGCTCCTCAAATCGGAAGAGCATTTCAACGCTGTGATTTAGTTGAAAGTCTTAAGTTATTAAAGGATGGAGCTGTCTCAATGAGGCGGCTCCTTTTTTTGTGTCCTGTATGCCTCCATGTTGGAACATAACTTGGTGAATAAGCTCATGAACTCATCTCTCTCTTCATTTGTAAAATCATTCAGAACCTCACGTATATAGGAATCATTGGTATAATTGATGGTAGAGCAAATTTCTTGGCCTGAACCGGTAAGGTTGATCAGTGCCAGGCGTCGGTTCTCTTTCGGGATAACCCGATCCACCATATTGATATTAACCAGTCCATCCACCGTTCGACTCACAGTACTCTTGTCCAGGGAGAGGTTCCTGGCCAGATCAGAAACTGATATTTCATTGTTTTTTTCAATTTCCAAGAGCGTGTGGCATTGTGCAAGGCTAATTCCATTGCAACAGGAAGCATTATTCTGCAGAAACAGTTCCCGATCGAAAATCCTGAGGACCTCTCTGAATTTTTGGATATACGTTTTTTTCATACTAAGAATCTTGGATATGGTTAAATGATCAACAGCATGCATCGCCCCCACTGCAATCGCAGTTTGGTTCTGTACCTTTAAGGAATCCGGAGATAACTGCAGCAGCACAACCCACGCCCTGCTTAACTGTAAGGGCTCCAGGAACACAATTTAGCATGCATGCACCACATTCCATGCATTTGTCCCTGTCAATAATCTCCGCTTTTTTGCCTGCCATCTTAAAAACATTGTGGGGGCATACTTCAATACAAAGTCGACATCCAATGCATAAGGACGGATCGTACTCCAGGGTCGCCACATTCTTCAAATAGATCTGAGTGTCCATGCTAAATAAACTTTGAAATTATTAAAAGGACCAGGCCAGCTATGGCAAATGCGATTTGGATGGGTACAAAGATCCCCATCTCTTTCCTGACCCCGCTTAGCGAGGTATAGGTACTGGCTCCTGTAAAATTCATGCTTAGGTATGAAGATACGGCCCCGGAAATAAGGAACCAGGCAAGCATTGAGAGGATGCTCATATCGGTGTTGCCAAAGAGCAGAATCAATCCAAATACCAGGAATCCGCTCACCAGTCCCTTCCCTCCGAAATGCCGGAAGGGCAACAGGGGCAGAAGCAAAGGAGAAAGGAAAGCTCCACTTATATAGGCTGCCAGGAGATATAGACTGGCTCTGA
>QMPQ01000076.1 GCA_003648635.1 Bacteroidota bacterium
CTTGGCACTACGTGTCCCAGACCACTTACAGTGTGACTCGGAAGGATGGTAAATGCAGCAGATCCGGCAGCTGCCACCTTAACAAATTTTCTTCTGGATATATCTGTCGATTTCATGTTTTGCTGTTTATTGATCAATTAAACATTAGCGAAGAGGCTTTACAGCCACCTCCTTAAAAAATACCACATCCTCTTCACCGTGGTTCTGCAGGCCCATATAACCATAATCCGGCCGGGGTCCATGGAAGGGTTCAAAGTCCCAGGTTCGGGGAGGAACTTGATCTCCATCCGTATAATCGCACACTTTAACTCCATTCAGATAGACAATTGTGCGTGGGCCATCCAGGGTGATTTCAAAGGTGTTCCATTCGGGTCCCGGTTTCCCCATATTTGGAACCAGGGGCCTGGTAAGCGAGTAAATCATGCCGGTGGAATGATATTCTGTTTCATCGGAAAGCTCCGGCATGTTATCAATCTGGATCTCATGGCCATAGAAAACCGGCATCCACTCCTCGTAAGGTTCAATTGGTACACGAACAAAAACTCCTGCATTACTGTTTGTTTTCTCCATTTTCCATACAACCCGGATCTTGCAGTTCCCTAACTTCTCTCCGGCCCAGTAAAGTAATCCCATTCCACCATGTCCACGAATCATACCATCCTCTACCGACATGGAACCCTGACCCGCATGCTTCCAGCCGCTTAGATCTTTTCCATTAAATAGCTGTCTCCACTGAGTTGTATCACCCTCCTGGAAGCTGGAGGCACTCAATTCCATGGAGGAGAAAAAAAACAGGAGCATCGCGATAATCAACAAGAAACTTGCTGGTTTTAATGCAATCGACTTTTTCATAGCTGGGATGTGTTTAGGGTTTTTCATATTGAGTCTTAATTGATCTTTCAATTTAAAAAAAAGATATGGGGTGGAAGGAGATAAAAAAGAATTTCTAATTTAATGAGCCTTTATTTTTTGTTCTTTTCATCCTTCAATATTTATAATCATGACAAAAAGCTATTTGTTATCCTTGCTTATATGTGCTTTATTAGTATTTGGTGCCTGGGAAATACCAGCTAACTCTCCGGAGTTTCCAGAAATAACAATGTCTTCAGATACGGCCTTTGGATCGGGGAACTTTGGAGCCTGGGAAACAGACGGATTTGGAGCCCCGGTATATCGCTATACTTGCAATCAGCTAACAGAATCAAGAGCTGTAACCAGGGTGAATCCGGATTGGATATCCCCTACAAACCATATGCACCAGATAGGAAACGACCGCCTGGTGGCAGTGGTTTCAAATTATGGATATGTGCAGGTAAGACAGGATGAGGGCAGTCCAAAATTCTTAAATGACTTTGACCCTGCCAGTGGAATGTATGGAGGTGGCATTGGTTTTCTTACTGATGGAGAAATCTCCTTTTCAACTATGTTTCCCGGAAATGCAGAAAGCTATGATCGTTACTTCGGAACCGGATATTACCGGAAAGAGGTTAGTGGTCATGGTTACACAGCCAACCAGGTTATTTTTGCACCCTTCGGTGATGATCCTCTTGTTATCTCACAGGTAACTATAAGGAATCACAATTCAAGTCCGTCCAGGATCAAATGGATCGAATACTGGGACAATCATACATACCAATTTTCAAATCGTTCCTTCCTCCAATCTATACTTTCATCCGGGATGGGTACATGCCCGGAGATTAGAAGAGCATTTGCCAATAAATTCAGTCATGATGTAAAAGAGCTTGATAACAGCTCTGGAATTATAGATCACACCACGTTTGAAGGTTTTACAGAGGAAGAAGAAAAATCCTGGGCGAGAATTCAGTACATATTAAATACGGTGGCTAAAGAAGCGCTGGGTGGTAAGATTGAGTTTCCCGTTGATGAAGCAAAATTAGAAGATGAGGATTTACCCTCAACTTTCCTGGTTTCTCTGGATGATAGGGCCACTGGCTGGTCCACTAACTCTGAAACTTTTTTTGGCGAAGGCGGGATTGATTCTCCGGATGGCTTGAATGCAAATATGAACACTCTCGGAAATGAGCTGGAAAGTGGAGACGCATTGATGATCGAAAGAACCATTAATCTTGAACCCGGTGAAGAAAAGACCCTCTATTTCGCCTATGGGTACCAGGAAGAAGGCACGGACCTTGACCAACTCCTTTCAAAATATAAAAGTGGATTGGAGGATCAGCTTTCAACTACCGTGCATGCCTGGCAGAAAAACAGGATATCCTTTACGGTTGAAGACGAATCATGGGTGGATCGGGAACTACTCTGGCATAACTACTATTTAAGAAGTAATCTCACCTACGATGATTTCTTTAAGAATAAAATATTGTCCCAGGGGCACGTTTACCAGTATGTGATTGGATTCCAGGGAGCAGCACGAGACCCCATGCAGCACGCCCTGCCTTTTATTTATTCTGAGCCTGAGATTGTGAAAGAGATTATTCGCTACTCCTGTAAGGAAGTGATGGAAGACGGATCCATACCTTACGGCATTGTTGGTAGCGGTGTTATTATGCCCGCAGCCTATTTGCCGAGCGATACGGAATTATGGTTGCTCTGGCTGGCCAGCGAATATGTACTGGCCACAAGGGATGCTGCATTTCTGGAGGAACAAATTACCACCTATCCTATCTATAAGGAAGGTCTGCCCCAGAGGTCAATCCAGGAGATCCTGAATGTCTGCTACGGTCATCTCGTAAACACTACGGGAACGGGTAAACATGGCTTGATGAGATTGTCAAATGGGGATTGGAATGACGGGGCGGTAATGGGCTTTGTCCCAGGCGACCAGGTTGAAGAGGTTAGAATACATGGAGAAAGTGTACTAAATGCCTCTTTTACCTCCTATGTACTGGATCTCTATGGTACATTTTTAGAATATATGGGAGAAGAGGATCGAGCTGCAGCATCTAAAAGTGTAGCAGAAGGTCAGAAGATGGCCGTTCGCGAACAGTGGGCCGGACAGTGGTTCAAGAGGCAATGGCTTAATGACAGCCTTGGTTGGATTGGTGGGGACGTGATGTGGCTGGAACCACAACCATGGGCCATTATTGGTGGTGCCAGTACAGAGGAGCAAACTAAAGTGCTTGTGAATTCGATGAATAAATATATGAGAGATCCCTCTCCCATTGGCGCCATGCTTCATAGCGAATCCATAGAAGCAATGCCGGTTCCGGCTGGCACGCTGACAAATGGCGGCGTATGGCCGTCCATCAACGGGACTTTGATCTGGGCCCTGGCCAATGTAGATAAAAGCCTGGGCTGGGACGAGTGGAAAAAGAATACCCTGGCTTATCATGCCGAAGCTTATCCGGATATCTGGTATGGAATATGGAGCGGTCCGGATGCCTATAACTCAAGCTTGTCGGATTATCCGGGTCATACTTATGTCTCCGCTGATAATAAGGATAAAGAGGTTTTAAGCGGAATAAACTGGACCGATTTTCCCGTCATGAATATGCATCCCCATGCATGGCCATTATATGACGTGGTAAAATTGTTCGGTCTAGAGTTTACAAGTGATGGTTTCCATATTAATCCTTCATTTCCAAAGGATTATAACTTCGATAGCCCACTGATTAGTTTAAAAAAGGAAGGCAATTCCCTGAGTGGCAAATACAATCCGGTGAAACCAGGCGAGTGGAAAATCATTGTACAGGGAATGGATATTTCCGAATACAAAAGTCTCACTGTAAATGGTGTCACTGCAGTTTTAAATGTCAATGGAAAAGGAGAACTGATCATTCAGGGGAGCAGCACCATGGATAGTCCCTTGAAGTGGAAACTGATTAGGTAAACTGGCTACTTGCTATTGTATACAGCCGTAATGGTGATTTCAACGCTTTTTCCAATCTTTGTTGCTACCATTTCGGAATCGGCGAAAGTGATGCCATAATCAGCCAATACCAGATCAAATACAGCACTTACGGTCAAGCTTTGGTCCTCTACCGTAATGGTTCCCCATTCCTTCAAGGTGTTGGTCTTATCCTTGATGGTCATTTGTCCTTGAATTTCTGCCTGGTATTCTCCATTTTTTGTGAAATCAATTTCATCCAGATTTAGGATGGTAGCTTTGAACTTAGATTTGGGATATACACTTGATTCCAGGAAATGCTCATTATTGAAGTGTTCTTGCATCATTGCTTTTTCAAATTCAAAGCTTTGAATAGGAACGGAAAACACAACATCGCCTGTACTGGGAACAATGGTACTTACTGAAGCGTAATTATTTGCCTCAATGTCCTCCACCGGAGTAGTCGAAAAGAACTTAATGTGCGTTTTAGAACTCACATACCGGTCCTGCGCCTGCACCGCTTCACTGAATGTTAAAAGGGCTACTGCCAGGAACAAACTTGATAATATCTTTTTCATTTTTTCTCTATTTTTAGATTTCGTTTAATTGTTTTCTTCTTTTACTATATCACTTTTTTCAAGAATTACATTTTCGTACATCTCAAGATCTTCATCGTATGAAGCTCCCGAACGGATCACACCTTTTACGGTGATTTTCCGTCCAACCTTAATTCCGTTGAGATTGTCATTGGTCTCTGCAGTAAAAATGGCACTTACCCCAGCCCTGTCCTTAACGCCATAAAGAAGCACAACCTTTTGTCCGTTAAAATTCTCGGAAATTTCGCTTACCTCCCCGCTTATTTCCAATATTTTAGAATTGCCATCCGCAGCCAGGTATTTCTGATTTGCGGCTTGATAATCGGTAAGGTATTCCGCAACAATTTGTGAACTGGTAAGCACATAGTCAGCCTGAGCCGACTGCACATCTCTGTGAGGCTTGTTAAACATGTAGAGGCCAATACCGCCACCTACCAATAAACCTGCTATTCCAATAATTGCTATGATTCGAAATACTTTTCTCTTTTTCATTTCAGTATTCTTTTGTGTTTGCTAAGTCAGTCGGTAAAATCACAAAACCTGACAAGATTTCTTGAATAAATTTCACCTGATCAAAATAATTAGTTGAAAAATCAATGGATGAATTATTGTAGTTTTACTAAAATTCCAACTTGCTTTTATCAGAAGAACCATGAGAAATACTACTACCAACACTCATTATAGGATGCACAAATCTATCTTGTTCTGGACATCCCTGATATGTCTGATTGGTCTGTGTATCAATCCAGTAACGACTTTTGCACAGTCCATTCAAACAGAGACCGATCGGCCGAATATTATATATATTCTCCTGGATGATGTGGGATTTGCGGACCTGGGACCCTACGGCTCAGAAATAAGCACGCCGAGCATCGACAAGCTGGCCAACGAGGGTATCCGGTACAACAGGTTTGAAACCCGTGCCATTTGCTCACCCACCAGGGCAGCTCTTTTGACCGGACGAAACAATCAGTCTGTGGGGATGATGGATCTTGCCAGAGCTAATCCAGGCGGCCCTGCCCATACACAGGGATATATCAATCCTGCTGCAGGTACGATTGCACAGATTCTACAGGCAAATGGTTACCGTACCAGCGTTGTGGGAAAATGGCACCTGACTCCAAATACCGAGCAGGAGGATTCTTTCACCAGCAGAGAAAACTGGCCCTCCGGCAAGGGCTTTCAGAACTTCTACGGATGGCTGTCAGGATGGACCGACCAGTATAATCCTTCTGGCACGGGACGTGAGATGATCGATGGAGACCACCTGGCCAATGAAGCGAATCCAGGAGGGGAACACGTCTCTGAGGCTATTGTGGATCGGGCCATTGATTACCTCAGGGAAGGCTTTGAAAATGCGCCTGAGCAGCCTGAGTTCCTCTATCTGGCCTTTGGAGCTGCGCATGCCCCTATACAAGTTCCCCAAAGCTACATTGATACCTATATCGGTGTCTATGAAAAAGGCTGGGACAAGCTCCGTGAAGAGCGCTTTGTGCGACAGAAACAGCTTGGTATCATCCCGATGAATGCTGTGCTGACTGAGGGCCATGAAGATGATCCCACATGGAAAGACCTGACTCCGGTGGAACAAACTGTGTACGCCCGATTCATGGCAACATATGCTGGCTTCATTGAGCATACCGATGAACAGATCGGGCGGCTCGTCGAGTTCCTTAAAGAAGCAGGGCAGTATGACAATACGCTGATCTTTCTAATGTCGGACAATGGTGCTGCACCTGAGGCCGGAGTGGATGGAAATTTTACCCGGCCCTATGGACGCGATATCAGTGTTGAGGAAATGCTCTACCGCCTGGAGGATCTTGGGACGGAACGGTCCTCTGCCCTGTATCAGCGACCCTGGGCAAGGGTAGGTGGCACTCCCTTTAAGAAGTACAAACTTTGGCCCTTCGGTGGCGGTGTCCGTGATCCGCTTATCATAACCTGGCCGGATGAAATTAGTGACAAGGGAGGAATCCGTACTCAGTTCGTCGAAGTAATGGATATCACCCCTACCGTGCTCGACATCCTGGATATTGAAGCTCCGGATGAGATAAGCGGAGTTGAACAGATGGAGCTACATGGAGCCAGTATCCTCCGGACCTTCAAAGACCCGGAGGCTCCCGATCCCCGAAGCACACAGTTTTTCTGCATGCGAGGCAATCGAGCCATCTACCACAAGGGATGGAAGGCTGTGGCCATTCATAAGAGAGGAACAGATTTCGAATCGGACCCATGGGAGCTTTATCACACAGAGCAGGATTTTTCAGAAGCCATTGAGGTCTCGGAAAAGTACCCGGATAAACTTAAGGAATTAAAAGAGCTCTGGTGGTCAGAAGCCGAAAAATACGGATCTCTGCCGCTCGAATAATGGCCTGGCTTTCGCCCCTCCTGGCACAATAGGGAGACTGCATAGGACTCTTATTGTACGCCAGTATTCCTGTAATCCCCATATCTGCCCCTTGTGATCCGCTTTAATGGGATCTGCATGCCATCGGTATTTTCCAGCCAATCGTAGATTTCACTGGAGAGCTCGGAAACTACCTGTTTATGTTCCGGACTGTCAATGAGATTATTCATCTCTTCCGGATCGTTTTCCATATCGTAAAGCTCATTTCTGTCCCACACGCCAAAATATCGCATCAATTTATATTTATCGGTCCGGACACCATGGACGGTTGGAGTCTGCGGGTAGTGATGCTCCCAATAATACTCATAAAAAACCCTGTCTCTCCATTCAGGCTCCTCCCCTTTCAATAGAGGAATGAGAGATAATCCTTGCATATGATCAGGTTTCGGGATGCCAAACGACTCCAGGATGGTCGGTGCAATATCAATATTCTGTACGAGGTGTTTTTCAACCATATCTCCTTTGAATTGTTCCGGACAATGGATCAGTAGCGGCACTTTGGCCGATTCTTCGTAGAAATGCCGTTTATCAATCAATCCATGCTCACCAAAAGAGAATCCATTGTCTCCCATGTAGATCACCAAGGTAGATTCCAGCAGTCCATTTGCTTCGAGGTAATTCATTATGGAGGAAATGCTTTCATCCACGGCCATTAACGCTTCACAGTAGATCCTTACCAGCTCTTCAAGTTTGAAGTCCCTCTGATGATACATATAATTAACTCCGTGCCAGCTAAAGCGCTGTTCTTTTACCCAGTCTGGCAGATTGCCTTCTCCATAATCATAATCAGGATTATGCAAGTTATCCTGTTTAAGTAAACCGACTTTGTCTTCAGTAGTCATTGCATAGGATGCAGGTAGGGTATAGATTTCATCTTTATACATCCCCTCATGGCGACGGGCTGGATTAAATCCGGCATGAACCGCCTTGTGTGATAGATACAGGAAAAAAGGTTCTTTTCCATTCTGTTGTTCCATCCAATCAATAGCGTGGTCGGTAAGCAAATCAGTAATGTACGTTGAATCAGCATACTTTATTCTCTCTCCATTTATATTCAGTCTGGGTGAATAATAGGTACCCTGACCCCTGAAGCTCTCCCAGTGATCGAAACCCGGCCTGGGCTGATCATCCTGGTCGCCCATGTGCCATTTGCCAAAAAAAGCAGTTTTATAGCCAGCCTCTTGAATATACTGAGGGAAATATGTGAGGCCCTCAGGCACCGGAGCCGAATTGTCTACCACTGTGTGAGAATGCGAATAGAGTCCGGTTAAGATGGATGCTCTACTGGGTGAACAAAGGGAAGTTGTTACATAAGTATTTCTGCAAAAGACTCCCTCCCTGGCAAGACGGTCCATCGCCGGAGTCTTTAACCAGGGAATTTTTCCAGTGAATCCCATAAAATCCCAGCGGTGATCATCGCTGAGTATAAAAATCACATTCCGGACTTTTCCATCATTTATAGACTCATGCTGAAGCTTTCCCTCTTCAATATTCTGTGAAAAGGAGTTCATCATCAATGCCATTAAGGCAATTGAAACTAATAAGGTCTTATTCATAATATATCGTTTTAGGTAATATGTAATTCATTTCCTCCCTGACTGGGATCTAGCTCCGTCTGGCACATTGGGGCAGGCGAACACCGGGATCGCCCTCAAAGTTCCTTTCCAGACAGTTTTCCGGATCACAGCATGTGTGACAAACTCTTTTGAACGATCTGAAAGAGACCAGCTCAATATCTTTTGAAAGATGCAAGTCCTTTACTGGCTCTTCTTTTAGCAGATCTGTACTCAGGTATTTCTTATTGTCATCAGGAAACACGGTTACCACGGTCTTATCCTTACCCATCATCTCCTGTACCTTAAGGGCACCCAGTAGATTGGCACCTGAGGAGATGCCCACTCCTATGCCCAGCTCACTTGCCAGCCTGCTGGCCATAATAATCGCATCACCATCATCCACCGAAACAACGGGGTCAAGGCTTTCCAGATCCACAATGGATGGAATAAACTCATCTGAGATTCCCTGTATCCTGTGCTTCCCAACTTTATGTCCTGTAGATAATGTGGGCGAATTATATGGCTCAAGAGGATAAATCCGGATACTCTTATCCTGTTCCTTCAGGTAACGACCAATACCCATGATGGTTCCACCTGTTCCTACTCCAGCGATGAAAGCATTTGGTTTCAGAGAACGGAAACGCAATTGCCACCATAGCTCAGGTCCTGTTCCCAGGTAGTGGGTCTCCACATTATCTTCGTTGGAGAACTGGCTGGGGAGGTAAACGCAATCATCGCAATCGGACAGGTTTTTGGCCAACTCGATACTCTTCAGAAATCCTCCCTCCTCTTTGGATACCAGTTGTATTTCAGCCCCCAGGCTCCTGATCAGGTTGATACGTTCCGTACTGAGCCAGTCAGGCATAAAAATTTTGACCTTATGACCCAGAGCCCTACCCAGAGCCGAAAAAGAAATCCCGGTGTTGCCGCTGGTGGCTTCTACTATGGTATCGCCTGCTTTTAGTGTGTTCCGGGCATAAGCTCGTTCCATGATATGAAAAGTCATCCGGTCCTTAATGCTCCCTGTCATATTCAGGAACTCGGCCTTGGCATAGATGAGGCGGAAATCTCCTTTATATTTCAGTTTGATTTCGAGTAGTGGTGTGTTCCCGATCAGGGAAGAGAGTCCTGTGAGGCGCTTTTCAATAGCATTCTTTTGGTCCATTCGGGTCATTTATTCACTATAAATGTATCAAATATCCTAGACTATGGATTAATCACTGCCTTCCAGCTATCGCCCTCCATTACACAAATACACTTCAATCTATCTGTGTAAAGGATTTATCTTGTTTAAGATGTGTTCAGGCTCACTCAGTGGTCAAGAAAATCAAGAATCTTATCATTCACTAAGTCCGGACAACAAAACATCAGACAGTGACCCGTGTTTGGAACAACTTCCGTTTCTATAATCGGTGCAATACTATTTAGCCGTTTAACTGCCTCCCCCACCGAATGCATCTTTTCATTTTCACCAGCCAGATACAAAACGGGCGATTTAATGCTTTTTAATTCATCATCGGACAAAACGGTCATCGAAGCAGGTATTTTTATCTTAAAGGACCTTATTGCAAGCCTGAGACCATCCAAATGATCATCAAGTATCGCTCTTCCTTCTTCTGTTTGAGCCATATCTTCACAGGACCAGTATAACTCCTTTTTCATGAAATGTCGAAGTGGAATAAAACCCCGGAATACCCTTTTTTCGAATTCCTTATTGCCTTGGTATACGGTGTATGCCGGACATAGCCATACCACTTTGTTAATCCGCTCAGGATGGGCCATTAAATATTGACCTGCTTTCCATGCTCCATAGGAAGCCCCAACAAGATTGATACTATCTTCCAGCTCAAGGGCGGTAAATAGTTCATCGAGCCACTGTGTAATGCCCTCTGAACAGCACATCTTTTTCGAATACACGCTTCGGCCCCAGTCATAAATATCATCCAGGGCATAGGTCCTGTAATTTTCTGATAGTGCTTCAATGTTGTTCTTCCACATTAAGGAGGAAGTCCCCCCGCCGGGTAATAACACGATGGGAGGGGCATTCTCCGGACCACTGATGCGGACATAGGTCTGCCCATAGGAAGTGCTTACCATTCTCTCCTCTGAATCCAATGGCCACTCCTCCGACTTTGCATCATAATATTCCAAATATTCTTCTTTCGCGCTTTCTGATCGAAACGGATGATATTCATTTACCCAAAAAGCGCCTGGCCCCGACAAATAGGAAAAGTAGATCCAAACGATAACAGAAATAATTAATAATGTGATAGCCACATAGGCTAGCATAGAATATTTGAGTACTTTTCTGATAAGAGATCTCTTGAATTTAGATGTCATTACATAAGTCTTACATATAAATGACCAATTTATTGATTTATATGATAGCAATGTTGACATTTAAGTGATTACAAAAAGAAACAAAATGAAGAAGGTAATCTTAACTATAGCCGTTTCAATTTTTCTTATTGCTGCAAATGAAGTGAAAAGCTTCGGACAGGCTACGCAACAACAAGTTGATGGGCTGAATCAAAGCAACGATAACACTATTCAGTTGTTTAATGGAGAGAATCTTGATGGTTGGTATACTTTCCTTAAAGACCGCGGGCGCGATAAAGATCCTAAGAATGTTTTTACGGTGACAGATGGAATGATCAGAATATCTGGTGAAGAATGGGGGTGTATAACGACACTAGATGAATATGAAAATTACAAGCTTGAGATAGAATTTAAATGGGGAGAACTAAGCTTTGAACCCAGGTTAGACAATGCACGGGATTGTGGCGTGTTGCTCCATTCGCAGGGTGAGGATGGCGGCTCAAGCGGGACCTGGATACATTCCATCGAGTGCCAGATGATTGAAGGCGGAACGGGTGATTTTATTGTTGTTGGAGATGGAAGTGATCAGTTTCAGATTACTAGCACCGTTGCTATGGAAAAACAGGGGAACTCGTTTGTATTTCAGCCGGGAGGACACCTGGAAACAATTAATGCAGGTCGTATCAACTGGTTTGCACGCGATCCGGAATGGAAAGATAAGCTCGGTTTTCGGGGCAAAAATGATATCGAAAAGAAGCTGGGTGAATGGAATACACTGGTATGTATTGCCGAGGGCGATCAAATCACCATATTTCTTAACGGCGTTCTGGTAAATAAAGCGACTAAAGTCAAACCGAGCAAAGGCCGTATCCAGATCCAGTCGGAAAGTGCTGAAGTATATTTTCGGAAAGTTGAACTAACACCATTATCCCAAAAAAATGAAGAGGCCAATTGGACAAATTTACTGGACAATGAACTGTCTCATTGGGATAACTATCTGAGCTATAGGTATCCGGAAGGCTACAAAGGAGAAGTGCCAAAGGACAAGGATGGAAACGTACTGGCTCCCATTGGTGTAAATCAGGATCATTACGACGTTTTCACGGTAATAGAGGAGAATAATGAACCCGTACTAAAGATTAGTGGTGAAATCTATGGATGCGTTTCTACCATAGAAGAATATGCCAATTACCATCTCAGACTAAAGGTAAAATGGGGTGACAAGAAATGGCATCCAAGAAAGGCCTTACTAAAAGACTCGGGTGTATTGTATCACTCCATTGGCCCACACGGAGCCGAAGGATGGAGGTCCTGGATGCTTTCACAGGAATTTCAGGTAATGGAAGGCCATTTTGGTGATTTCTGGAATCAGGCAAACTCAGCCATTGATATCAGGGCCTATATTCCGGAATACATCATGAATCCTGTGGCAGATAAAAGCCAGGCATTCCTGGCTATGGGTGCCGGGGAAAAAATACCCGGGTATTGTATGCGCAGCGCTAACTTTGAAAAGCCTCATGGAGAATGGAACACGCTGGAGTTAATATGTTTTGAAAATAAAAGCATACACATTGTAAATGGAGAAGTGGTCATGATTCTAAGGAATTCCAGATACGTAGAGGATGGTGAAATAATCCCTATGATCAAAGGAAAGATTCAATTGCAAAGCGAAGCGAGCGAGGTATTCTATAAAAATATCGAAATCCGGAACCTGGAATCACTCCCGGATGAGTATGCCCAATACTATGAATAATCGTTTTAATAGCTAAGCTGAAATAGCTTTAATTGGATTACTATTTCTCTATCACCTCCAGCACAGATTTCTGGCTGGAAAACTCAACATATCCCCGAATACCAATTTCTCCACCTTCAACCGGATTTAACCATTTCAGGCTTGCAGTGTGATCACCATCAGGTATTTCAACATTCCAGTACAGCTCAGCAGTTCTTTTCCTGTAGTCGGCAGGGAGTTTAACCACCCGATCTACCTGACCATCTATATGAACCTCCAATTCGCCTACATATGCTTCATCAAGCCCTTCTCCCAGTCCTCCGTTTACAATCAGGCCAATACCTGAGAACTCTATACTTACGGGCGCATCCGAATCAAGGACCATCAGCATCTCCCCCCATCCTTTCATATTGCTTTCCGGTGATTTGGCCTGGGTAATTTT
The DNA here is from genome assembly GCA_003648635.1 of Bacteroidota bacterium. Classification (GTDB taxonomy): domain Bacteria; phylum Bacteroidota; class Bacteroidia; order Bacteroidales. The sequence continues at coordinate 12,858 of QMPQ01000076.1, forward strand.
GGAAGGATAAATATTGGGGAATGCCACCTCCAGAGGTAAAGTTTCAGGCGTCTGCACCTTGATCTCAACAGTCTCCTCGCCCACTGTACCTCCAAATTTCTCAATCACTTGTAGTGCATGCCTGTAACTCATGTCATACACCTTGTTAAGCGAAATGGTGGTATAGGAAAAATCCCTGTCCTCAACTGGTTTAACGGGATCCAGCCAATAATCCGGAATGGCATCATATCCTTGCATGGTACAGAGAATACCGGCGGCTGTTGCCGGATTACAATCAGAATCCTGTCCGGCTCTTATTGAAATATCCATTGTAAGCTTCAAATCGCCCTCACCATATAACAGGCCCAGAAGAACGTACGCCGAATTTACAGTGGCGTCAATATTAAAGGGTGAATTAATGCCCCCGGGACAATGAAGATCAATGGCCCATTCGCTGTCTTCGATTGCCTGCCATGCCTTCTTCCAATCATCCGGATATAGCTTGTGGAAGGCAATGACATCCTGCATACACTTATGATAGTTGCTCTCAGCAGGAATGACTTCCAATGCATCAACGACCACTTGATAGACATCGTCATATACAAATGCAAGAGAGTACATGGCAGCCACATAAGCCCCTCCGTAAAATCCATCTCCAGAGTTCATAATATGACCAATCCTATCGGCATATACACCTGCAGCATTTATCATTCCCGGAGCCATGAGTCCTGCAAAATCAGCTTCTATCTGGAAATCAATGGCGTCGGCCCACATATTGTATTTCCAGAGACCCGATTCAGGTGCCTGAATGCCATTCAGAATGTTATAACGTGCAGCCTGATTTGCACACCAGAGCATATAATCTGCATTGGCAAATGCATTGGCAAAAGACTCTACTGGAGCATCAAGCCCCTCTTTCTCAAAGACATCCACAAAGGTCAGGTCCATGTAAACATCATCATAAAGGCCAGGTTGCTCATCGTAAAAATATGCTACCAGTTCATGATCCCACCTTAACTCAACACTATCGGGGATCATTCGTGCAAGGTACCTGAACTCGGTAGGACCACCATAGGTGACGCCAATGACCTGTCCGACCCAGCCGCCTTTTACTTTATTAAGGAGCTCAACTTTGGTCATTGTTACCGTTTTATCAGTCCCCTTATCACCTGAGTTACACGCAAACAGGATGACCATAGAAAGGAGGATCAGGGCTACATTTGTTACACGTTTCATTTGCTTCATATTTATTGGTTCATTTAAGTCATCCTGCGGGATGATACTTACAAAAATAGACATGGAGGCCTGAAATTATAGGCTCCCATGTCTATGACTTAGAATAGATCGGGATACATAATCCCAGGCTATTTAGTGATTACTTCGATCTCAGACTTCTGACTGGAAAATTCAACATATCCCGGAATTCCAATGGTACCACCCTCAATTGGATTTAACCATTTCAGGCTTGCAGTGTGATCCCCGTCAGGGATTTCAACATTCCAGTATAGCTCAGCAGTTCTTTTCCTGTAGTCGGCTGGAAGTTTAACTACCCTGTCAACCTTTCCATCTATACTTACCTCCAGTTCACCCACATATTCTTCATCCATATCTCGACCGAGCCCACCTCTTACAACCAGACCAATACCTGAAAACTCAATGCTTACAGGTGCGTCTGAATCAAGAGTCATCAACATTTCCCTTTTTCCTCTCCTGTTAGCCGGTGGTGTAGCCTGGGTAACTTTTGAAGGATAAACATTCGGAAATGCTACTTCAAGAGCTAGAGTTTCAGGGCTTTGTACCTTGATCTCCACAGTCTCTTCGCCTACAGTTCCTCCATATTTCTCAATGACCTTTAGCGCATGCCTGTAACTCATGTCATACACATCGTTAAGCGAGATGGTTGTATAGGCGAAATCCCTGTCTTCAACGGGTTTAATGGGATCAATCCAGTAATCGGAAATACTATCATATCCCTGCATGGTAAGGAGTATACCTGCTGCTGTTGCCGGGTTACAATCAGAATCCTGTCCGGCTCTTGTGGATATATCCATGGTAAGTTTCAAATCACCCTCACCATATAAAAGGCCCAGGAGAACGTATGCAGAGTTTACAGTGGCGTCAATATTAAAGGGTGAATTAATGCCATCGGGACAATGAAGATCGATTGCCCACTCACTATCCTCAATCGCCTGCCATGCCTTCTTCCAATCATCCGGATATTGTTTGTGGAAAGCAATCACATCCTGCATGCACTTGTAATAGTTACTTTCTGCAGGGATGACTTCCAAAGCATCAATTACCAGCTGATATACATCATCATAAACATATGCAAGAGAATACATAGCAGCCACATAAGCCCCTCCGTAAAATCCATCACCATAGTTCATAATATGCCCAATCCTGTCTGCATAAATACCGGCTGCGTTAACCATTCCCGGTGCCATAAGACCTGCAAAATCAGCTTCTATCTGGAAATCAATATCATCAGCATGCATATTGTTTTTCCAATGTCCCGACTCAGGAGCTGGTATGCCATTCAGTATATTATACCGGGCTGCCTGATTTGCGTGCCAGAGCATATAATCCGCATTGGCAAAAGCATTGGCAAAAGACTCAATTGGAGCGTCAAGTCCTTCTTTTTCAAATATATCCACAAAGGTTAAATCCATGTAGATATCATCATAGAGGCCAGGAAACTTATCATAGAAGAATGTTACCAGTTCATTGTCCCACCTTAATTCGACACTGTCAGGAATCATCCTGCCGAGGTACCTGAACTCAGTGGGTCCACCATAGGTTACACCTATGGCCTGTCCAGCCCAACCGCCTTTTACCTTATTCAGGAGTTCAGCTTTAGTCATTGTAACCGTTCTTTCACCGGTGCTACCTGTACTACAAGCAGCCAAAATGAACATTGAAACGGCGATCAGCATTACAAATGAAATTCTTTTCATAATAATGTATTTTATTGTATTAGTTTTAATTATCCTGTTGAAAAATAAAGATATATAATTCTGACTACTCATTCGAATTTCTCATAAACTCCCAGGCATCATAAGCCTTAAATTCCTTCCCCCAGATATTTCTTAGCATTACAGCGTACTGAACAGCCATTGAGATCGATACTTCACGGCCCCAGTAATCCTCCTCATGTCCTCCGGTTGAGTGTCCATAGACAAATGGGATCTTATTCTCGCATAGAAAATCCATGAAATGTTTCGTGGGTTTATAAAGAAAGTCTTCAGTACCGGCATCGATATAAATGTGAGGCAATTCATCCCTGGGGATCCTCAATACATTTAGATAAGGATCAACCTTATCGATCTGCTCTTCCGAGGTATAGATCTTCCCTTTCGGAGATCTATCTTTCATGGTTGAGAAGCCCTCAATATTAATATCCCTGTAGAACATGCTTGTATCTTCCAACAATGCACCTCTGGATGTATTTCTCTGCTCTTCCTCCTCTTCTGTCACATTCAGGGCTTCCCTTGAACGATCCATGTTATAAGCACCACTGTGTCCGCCAATGGAGCAGAACAGATGAGGATAAGTAAGACCCATAGTAATAGCACCAATCGCTCCCATGGATATGCCATTGATCGCGCGACCCTTTCGGTCTGCAATGGTACGGTAATTCTTATCCACATAGCCGATCACATCTTTGCAGACATGATCTGCAAAATTCAGCGGCCTTCCATCTTCTGATTCGGCCCAGTTCGCATAGGA
>QMPQ01000077.1 GCA_003648635.1 Bacteroidota bacterium
GGCAACTGGCCATCGACTGTATACGCTTCGGTGGCGTCCAGCTCCCACGTCAACAGGCTATCTCTCCAGAGATAAAGCTCAGTATTGATCAGAGTACCTCCTTCATTGCGAATATGGCAATTGGAGTAACAGGCTCCGGCATCAACATCGGTAAGTGCTGTCTTCTCCAGAATATTATGGGGCGTGGTGTAATTGTATGTTGGGAATTCTTCGAAGTTGGTGTATGTCAGGTCCTCTCCATATCCCACCCAGTTATCCGGGTAGGCCAGGGTACGGCGGACAAGGGCAAACTTATGGTCCTTTATATCAGGAATAGTATTCAAGGCAATTTTATAATCCATATAAGGTCCATATTCGGCATGTCCGTCCGCTATATGGCATGCTCCACAGTTATTATACTCCTGGGAGTGGCAGATCTGGCACTGGAAATCGTCATAATGCATGGAATGGAAATTATTCTCTTTTTCCAGTCCTTCATGACAACCCTCACATGTAGGAAGCTCTGTATACGCATAACGCTGCTCCACCGGCTGGCCATCTCCATGCAACTCCACACCATCATGACAGTCCAGGCAGGTAAAATCCAATTCATCCCTGTGCAAATCCGGTTCGGCTTGAGCTCCCAGGAAGGCATGTCCACCCCTGGATACATGACAGGAAACACATATATTATACCAATCCGGGGTCTTATTAAAACTATGTCCATCGGATAAACCTCCACCGGCAATGTCTGGCCTTACTATGTGGCAGTTTCCACAGGTACCATGACAAATCGCACATTTTTGGGTATAGCCTTCAATCTGATGTGCAGGAAGCTGGTCAAATTCTTCCGGCCCGGCCAATCCTGCCCGCATCGCAACTTTACGCATCTGTCCGGTTCCGTTGTGGATACTGGTTACAAAACCATCACTAATTGTCTCATGACAGGTGACACATTTTTCCTGGTGCTCCGAAGATGGCCGCGCCAGCCAGTCGCCCGAGTGGGCCTCATTCTTATCTCCGCTATTCCCAACACCATTATGACAGGCTGTACATCCCACTCCATAGTGACCGGATGCTTTAAAATCGTCATAGCCTTCACCTCCCAGGTAGACCCGGTCATAGGGCTCATAATGTGGGGCCTCTCCTCCGCATCCACCAGGAGGAGGAGCAGTATCAGGAGAATGTACAGCGATCAGTCTGTCATAGTCCGTATGGCATCCCTCGCAGGAGTTGGCTTCAATCTCACCATTGCCACCACCACTTCCAGGAATCTTATAGTTGGTACAACCAATCCCGGCTATCAAGAGCAAAACAAATACTGCAAGCAGTCCTGAACCAATCTTTGAGTCTCTCATGTCTATCCTTATCTTTGTGTATATCTAGTACTAAATGAAACAGTTAACAGTTGCATAAGCTTATAAAATTATCGTCTGCCAACCGCTGTAAAGATTGGATAATTAGGGGATTTGTGAAAGAAAAAACAGCTGAAATAGCTAGGGGATTAAACTGATCTAAATAGAACCATAAACTGATTCACATCACCTAATTTCATGATTCTTTTGTATATTTGTGAACTGAAAGAATACATGGATGGAAGAGTCAACCAAGTTTTCTGCATGCACTTTAAGTTTCCACGAGTGCAGGTGTTTTGAGAATCTTACACCTGAGCAAAGGGACTACCTGGATGCAAACTCTGTTAAAATCAAATACAAGAAAGGTGAAATTATCTGTAAGCAAGGCGGATTTGTTTCGCATGTAATGTATATGGAATCCGGTCTTGCCAAGGTTTTCCTTGAAAATGGCACCAATTCTCTTGTGCTGCGGATCACACCGGATAAAAACTTCCTGGGGCTCTCTTCTATTTCCGAAGAACACTCCTATTTCCCTTACTCTGCCATGGCCTATATTGATTCTGAGATCAGGCAAATTGAGGTGAATGCTTTTCGCACCCTGATGTCCCAAAATTTTGATTTTACCAAGGAGATCATAGATATTCTGAGCTCAAACAGCCTCCAGATCTATGGCAGGTTCTTTTGTTTTACTTACAAACAGGCCTTTGGCAGACTCGCTGACATCCTCTTGTGCCTGGCTGACCGTATCTTTAAGAAATGTGATTTCGACCTGCCCCTATCCAGAAAAGAACTGGCTGAACTCTCCGGTATGAGCCCCGAAACGGTTATCCGGATGCTCAAGGAATTCAACGATGAAGGCCTCATCAAGATGGATGGAAAGTCTATTGAGGTTATCGATTATAAGCGCATTAAACAGATCAGCGAAACTGGTTAAAGGATTGCTAGCCGTCCAACAAAAAGTCATAAAAAAAAGGATGCCCGTTTGAGCATCCTTTTTTTATTTCGGTTTAAGTAAGCCTTTCTTGTCCTATTGAATGGCAGCAATTGTATTCATGAGAACAGCCTCAATATATCCTGGGTTGTGGAATCCAATACTCTTATCTTCACGAATGGCATTGTAATTCACTGTAGCAGCTGTCAGATCGGTGGTAAATACACCTGCCTGCATCAGGTAGCCATTCCCATTGGGGGCATCAGATGGATACATAACTCCTGCATCAGTAAGAAGAACATAGAGTTCATCCAACAATAATTGAGTGGCAGTTTGAATTGCTTCAACTTTAATAGTCAGTGGGTGTGGTACATATGGTGAGGCGGGGGCGTGACACTCCTCACAGACTGAAGACCAGTGAAAGTTGTCACTACCATGGAATTCGTAAGTCATATTCATAGAGTGTCCGGTCATATCACCAAATCCATCATTCATATGGCAGGTAACACATCCATCGGTAGCATTATCCATAACATGGTCGCTGGTTGGATAATCAGTTGATCCAGTAAACTCAAACAGGTCCATTCCAGTAAAAATGTTGTACTGGGTAGCGTGGTGAACACCTGTACGCTTCAGACTTCCGTCAGCTGGAAGTGTCACAGTAGTAGCTCCTGCATCAAAGCCTGCAAACAATGAATCTATTGCAAGATAATGTTCTACAAAGCGGTGACATTGTGTACACTGATTACCGCTACCCAGATCCACAGCGCTTGAACCGGTCATAGGATCTGTAGCATCCGGATGTGTCAGTCCCCAATCTGCTTCGGTATAGGTGTCATGAATACTATGACAGGTGTAGCAGTTAGGTTGTGTGACATCCGCGTAAGGAGGACTACTCGTTCCTGCCGCCAGAAGCGTAAGGAAGCCCTGGCTGGTATGACATCCGGCACAATCATAATCTGGCCCAAAGGACCTGTTTGTGTATCCTGATGTGTGTCCGGTTGAGTGTGCTGAATAGTGATACTGCCTGGACTTGGCAACAATCACCTGATCGTCACTGTGACAGAGGATACAGGTAGAATTTGCATCAGCACCGTCAGCACCGTCAGCACCGTCAGCACCGTTGACTCCGTTGGTTCCGTTGGCTCCAGCAGGCCCTTCACAACTACTCAGGATAACAGCTCCTACAATAAGGATGGCAATTCCTCCTAGTAGTGATAACATAGATAGTTTCTTTTTCATAGCTAAATTGGTTTTGTCCTAAATTGGTATGCCACTAAAGTATCCATGTCTGGCTTATTGTTCAAAGATTCACACCACATATATGTAGCTGAAATATCGATATATATCCGGTCTTTATATCGACATATATCGATAATACCATCGATGTAACGATCCAAAGGAAAAATGGTACATTCGTAATGAACTCTCCATAATATATTTAAGTCCTATGCCAAGGTCATTTAAGAACGTTTCTAAATATGTGAACACAGCTCGTAGCGTGGGATTCATGCTAAAAAACATCGCAAAAAGAAGTCGGATTTTGCACCTGGGAGTAATAATTCTGCTCTTGTTCACCGCCTGCAAACAAGATCAAATCACCGTAAGGATTGCTGTAACGACAGATGTACACGGTATGATTTACCCACACGACTTTATCAGCAGGGCCCCTTCCGACCATTCCCTGGCCCATATATATAAGTACGTCAGTGAACAGCGGACAAAACAGGACACCTTCTTTTTCCTGCTTGACAACGGTGATTTTCTGCAGGGTCAGCCCACTGTTTACTATTACAATTTTGTAGACACCTTCCAGGAACACCTTTCGGCCCGGGTGATGAATTACATGGAATATGATGCCGGGACTGTTGGGAACCATGATATTGAAACAGGTCCTCAGGTCTACAAGCGGGTTGGTGATTCTTTTCAGTTCCCCTGGCTGGCGGCCAATGCGGTAAACAGCACCACCGGCTTACCTTATTTTGAGCCCTATACCATCCTGAAAGCAGGAAGCAAGCGTATTGCCATATTGGGACTTATCACACCAGGGATCCCTGGCTGGCTCCCTAAAAATCTATGGGCAGAAATGGAATTCCGGGATATGGTTGAGACAGCTCAGGAATGGGTTCCCCACATCATTGAAAAGGAAAAACCAGACCTCCTGGTGGGACTGTTCCACTCTGGAACTGATGCTTCCTATGGAGGGAATCCCGATGCTTACATGAATGAAAATGCTGTCATGCTGGTCGCAGAACAGGTACCCGGATTCCATATCATCTTTGCAGGACATGATCACAGGGTCTCCACTCAGCAAATTGCCAATATTGAGGGCGACAGTGTACTGATCATTGATCCGGGCAGCCACGGTCGGTTTGCTGGTGAAGCTACAATTACTTTCGGCAGCCAGGGAATGCAGATCAGAGGAGAGAACATCCCCATGCAAGCTTATGATCCCTCCGAAGCCTTCCTGGAACAATTTGCAAAGGAATATGAGACCGTTTCTGAATACCTGGAAGATACCATCACCTGGCTTGCAGCTGATATGGTGGGATTGGATGCCCTGTTCGGCCCCTCTTCCATGCTATCGCTGATCCATAATGTTCAACTGGACTTGAGTGCTGCTCAAATCTCATTTACAGCTCCTCTATCCATATCAGCTGTGTTGCGGGAGGGTCCACTGCTGGTCTCCGATATGTTTAAACTCTATCGTTTCGAGAACATGCTTTACCGGATGGAACTCTCAGGAGCTGAAATCGATGGATTTCTGGAGCATGCGGTGGGTTCCTGGTTCAACACCATGTCGGGTCCCGGGGATCACCTGCTGCTCTTCGGTCCCAATCAACCCGGACGGCTGGCATCTCCGTACTACAACTTTTCTTCGGCTGCTGGAATAAATTATACCGTTGATGTTACTGGGAATCCCGGTGACCGGGTATCCATCCAGGCCCTGTCAGATGGAAGCCCCTTTAATGAAGCGAACACCTACAGCGTAGCCCTTAATTCATACCGTGGAAACGGAGGTGGTGGACACCTGACGGCCGGAGCCGGGATTCCGAAAGAGGAACTTGCAAACCGTATAGCATGGTCCACCGACCGCGACCTCCGTTTTTACCTTATGGATTATCTCCGGCAACAGGACACACTTTACCCCCTGACCAGGCAAAATTGGGCATGTATTCCGGTTCATTTCACCGGACCAGCTTCCATATCTGACCGAAAAATCTTAGATTAGCTGGCTATGCCCTTAAATAATAATTACTTTTAGTTTTGCACCCGTGAGCTTAAGACTGAAAACATTTTTCAAACTCATTGGTTCTATTTATGCATAAAGATATTGTAGCATGGATGTGAAAGGAAAAAACTTTACCCGTTTCCTGGAAAGGCAGCAGGCCCACAATGATCAACACGATGCCAGGGCGGAAGCCAAACAACATTCCAAAGGGAAATTAACTGCCTGGGAGCGCTTAAATATACTGTTTGACGAAGATACCTTCGAAGAGGTTGATGCTTTTGTGACTGCCGATAAAACAGATACCGGATTTGGAAAGGTTCAGCAGGCATTCGGAGATGGAGTTATAATAGGTCATGGATTGATACGTGGCAGGCTCACCTTCGCCTACGCGCAGGATTTTACCGTTATGGGTGGCTCCCTGGGTTCAGTCCATGCTGCCAAGATCATGAAGATCCAGGATATGGCATTAAAAATGGGAGCTCCCATGGTTGGACTTATCGATTCTGGAGGAGCCCGTATCCAGGAGGGTGTTGCCAGTCTGGCCGGTTACGCCGGCATTTTCTACAGGAATGTACAATCGTCCGGCGTCATACCCCAGATATCTGTCATTATGGGTCCCGCTGCGGGTGGAGCTGTTTACTCTCCCTCAATCACCGACTTTGTGTTTATGACCGATCAGACCAGCTACATGTTTGTAACCGGTCCCAATGTGGTCAAAGAGGTGCTTAATGAAGATGTAAGTCTCAACGACCTGGGTGGTGCAGGGGTACACTCCAAAAAGAGCGGTGTGGCTCATATGGTCTTCCCGGATGAGGAGAATACCCTGATGGGGGTCCGCCAGATACTGGCCTATCTTCCCTCAAACAATATGGAAAATTCTCCGGAGATGGATTTATCAGCCGATGAAACAGCCGATGTGGAGGAGAGATTAAGAGAAATAGTGCCGGACGACCCCAATAAACCATATGATGTTAAAGATGTCATCAGACTGCTTGTGGACAAGCGCTCTTTTTATGAGATTGCCGAGAACTATGCGCAGAACGTAGTCATTGGTTTTGGAAGAATGGATGGAAAGGTCATTGGCATCGTGGCCAATCAACCAAAAGTACTTGCCGGAACACTGGATATCAACTCCTCCAATAAAGGAGCCCGCTTTATCAGGTTCTGCGATGCCTTTAATATTCCACTTCTAATCCTTGAAGATGTTCCAGGATTCTTGCCGGGGGTCGACCAGGAACACAGTGGAATCATCAGGCACGGGGCCAAAATGCTCTATGCATTTGCAGACGCCACGGTTCCACGGATTACTGTAATTCTCAGGAAATCCTATGGTGGTGCCTACTGTGTTATGAACAGTAAAAATCTTGGGGGAGATTTCAATTTTGCCTGGCCAACAGCCGAAATTGCTGTGATGGGACCCGAAGGTGCAGTGGCCATCCTCTTCAGGAAGGAGCTGGAAGCTTCGGAGGATCCTGCAGCCATGAAAAAAGAGCTTGCCGCCAAGTATCGCAATGAGATTGCAAATCCCTATGTGGCCGAAGAACGTGGTTTCATTGACGAAGTGATCGATCCGGCCGAGACCAGGCTCAAACTGATCCGTGCCTTTGAAGCCCTTGAAACAAAACATGTTGATAATCCTGCCAGGAAACATGGCAATATTCCTCTTTAAATTTCATCTATGAAAATTAAGAGCTTACTCATAGCCAACCGGGGCGAAATCGCCATCCGGATCATAAAGACCACCAGGAAGATGGGTATAAGGTCTTATGTGATAAAAACAGCCAAAGAACCAAACGCCTGGTACCTGGAAGAGGCAGATGAAATCATCGATTTCTCCGAGAAATATGATGAAGAGATCCCCGAATTCCTTGATATCGAACGGATCATCAAGAGTGCCAAAAAACATAAGGTTGATGCCATTCATCCGGGATATGGTTTTCTTGCAGAAAACCCCGTTTTCGCCAGAAGATGTGAAGAGGAAAAGATCACTTTCATCGGACCCTCACACGATGCCATTTATCGCATGGGGCATAAGACCATTGCCAAAGAGCTGGCAAGAGAACATGGGATTCCCCTTTTGGGCGGAAGCCCCGGAGCAGTAAGGGATGCCGATGAGGCCAGGAAAATTGCCAATAAAGTTGGCTATCCTGTGATTCTAAAGGCTGCAGCCGGTGGTGGAGGCCGTGGTATGCGCGTGGTTGAGAAAGAAAAGGACATTGAACGGATGTTCTCCCTGGCTACCAATGAGGCTGCAAAAGCCTTTAACAATCCCGATGTGTTTTTGGAAAGATTTGTCAGGGAGCCCCGCCATATTGAATTCCAGATTCTTGGGGATCAACATGGCAATGTGGTACACCTTGGTGAACGGGAATGTTCGGTACAACGAAAACATCAGAAACTTCTGGAGGAGTCCCCCTCCCCTGCACTGGATAATGCCATGAGGAAAAAGATGGGGGAAGCAGCCATCAATATCGCAAAGTCTGTGAACTACTATTCTGCCGGAACCGTGGAGTTCCTGCTGGACGTGGACAACAGTTTCTCCTTTATGGAGATGAATACCCGTATCCAGGTGGAGCATCCCGTCACAGAAATGGTTACCGGAATCGACCTGATCGAACAGATGATTCTGATTGCCGAGGGAAAAAAGCTTCCCTTCAGCCAGAAGGATATTAAAATAAACGGTTGGGCCATCGAATGGAGGATCAATGCCGAAGATGTTCAATCGGGTTTTTCTCCCAGTCTCGGTACCATTGAGAAGATTTCATGGCCGGAAAGTGAAAATGTCAGGGTGGATACTGGAGTCAGAGATGGATCTGTGATTACCCCCTATTACGACTCCATGATTGCAAAACTGATCGTACATGGCGAAACCAGGGAGAAGGCCATGCAACAATCAAGCATTGCCATCCGCAAGTTCTGGATCAAAGGACCCAAAACAACCCTGGCTTTCTGCAGAGCTGTTCTTCAAAACAGCAACTTCAGAAAGGGAAATTTCAACACCTCCTTTCTTAGTAAAGAGCTGAAGATTCATTACCAAAATGAACCCGATGATGCCCTGCTGGCTGCTTTTTTTGCCACATACGATTATGCCCGTGAGATAAATGAAAATGAGGAAAAACCTCTTCATACCGAAAATGGCAAGTCAATTACTCCCTGGGTACTCAAAAAACGCTTACGATAAATCTGGATCAGGATATGGCACGTGCAGCAAAGAAAAAACAATCAACCAAGCTCATAGCTCTTAGCTCAACCAATAAAGCCTATGAGTTTAAAAAGCCACTGGAAAAACGGATCAAATACCAGGGGAAAGAGGTGGATATCAAGCTTCATGAAGATCCCAAGGGATTCTCTTACATCGTCTGGAAGAATAAAAAATATCTACTGGATGTGATTGAGAAGAAGCAGAACCGCTACACCATTATGGTCAATGGTGTCTGGCACTCCTTCACAGTAGAGACCCCAGTCTCCCTGAAACGCAAAAGATACCTGGAACAACAGGTCGATGCTTCAGCAGCCGTCTCCATTGAGGCTCCCATGCCCGGGAAAATTGTCGATATTTTGGTGGAAGTGGGTGGTGAAGTAAAGGAGGGTGAGCCTATTATTATCCTGGAGGCCATGAAGATGCAGAATGAGATCACCAGCCATATCACCGGTATCGTTCAATCGATCTCAGTAAAAAAGGGTGAATCGGTCATGAAGGATGATGTTTTGATCGAAATCAAGAAGGGCTAGTTACTATCTGAAAACTATCTCGTCCAACACATGGTATTCAGGTCCCCGGGGTCCCAATATACTTCGAAAGAACACCAGCTTCTCAAATAAGACTGAACCAGAGAACTGTTGATTCATTGCTTCCACTGTATGGTAGTACTCCTGTAAATTTTGAAGGCTTCTCACCCTGCCCAGGGTCAGGTGTGCCCTAAAAGGTTCCTCATTTGCAGGAATCCCGCACAAAGCAAGCGCACGGTCCACTTCGGCCTTGAGTAAATCAAAAAAGTCTGTCTCCTCAAATCCAAGCCAGAGGACCCGGGGACGTTTACGTGGACCAAAACTGGCCAGTTCGGCTAGCTCCAGCCGGGTCCGCTCCGGAACATGAATGTTCGCATGCATAGCACTCCCAATCCTCTTAATATCAGACAGCTTTGTATCTCCTGTAAATCTGAGTGTTACATGATATTGATCCGGATTTGTCCAACTAATCCGCTCCCCTTTAAGCGCAGTAATTAAATCCTGCCGGGCCTGGAGAAATTGACCTTCCACATGCAGAGGAGCTGCGATAAATGTTCTATAGTATTGACTTTCCATTTACAATGCCACCGGTTTTCCATAAATTGCTCCTATAAAAATATCAAATTCTCTAAATTGAATCCTATGAAGAAATTTGCAGTTTTGCTTTCGGGGTGCGGCGTTTTCGACGGCACAGAAATACATGAGGCTACGTTAAGCTTGCTGGCCATTGTTAAACAGGGTGGCAGTTACGAGATTTTTGCACCCGACACGAAAATACACCATGTAATAAACCACATTACGGGTGAAGAGATGGAAGAGACCAGGAATGTACTGGTGGAATCGGCCCGTATCGCCCGTGGTCAAATCAGGGATTTGAAACAGTTCAACCCGGCATCTTTCGATGGATTGTTGTTGCCCGGTGGTTTCGGAGCCGCTAAAAACCTATCAACCTGGGCCTTTGAGGGAGCTGATGCCTCTGTCCTTCCTGAAGTGGTGGAGGCCATTGAGGGGATGGTAGCTTTGAAGAAACCCCTTGGTGCTCTTTGCATTTCACCTGTGATTCTCGCTAAAGTCCTTGGGAAAGTTCACCTGACCATTGGCGATGATGAAAGTACCATCGATGCTTTGGAGTCTCTGGGAACTAAGCATGTCTATACCACCCACGGAGAGGTAGTGGTGGACCCCGATCACCTGCTTGTGACCACTCCATGCTATATGCTGGATGCCACCATCGACCAGATTGCAGACGGTGCCAATAACCTGGTTGACGCCATGATCAAACTAATGAACTAGCTTTTCACTAAAGCAAGATCGGTACAGTTTTTGCTTACTTTATAGTCCATTGAAAGCATACCTGCTACATATATTTATAGCTGCTACTTTGCTCTGCCTTATACCAGAGCTATCTGCCCAGGATCCACAAAATTCAGTGGTGACCCGTGCAGTGGTGGAAGGTTCCGATACGCTTCCCATCTTTGAGTTGCCGGAGGTTCGTGTATATGAAAGAAAAGATTTTGATTACCTCTACCTGAAAAGGCGGTACAGGCGGATGATCCGCAACATTAAAAAGGCCTACCCCTATGCCCGGCTTGCAGGCAAGGAACTTAAAGAGCTGGACGATCACCTGGCTAGGCTCGATAATGAAAAAGAGCAAAAAGCATACATTAATCAGGCTGAGAAGGAGATTATGGATCAGTTTGAGAAGGAGGTCAAAAAGCTGACCGTCACACAAGGGATCATCCTGGTGAAATTGATTGACCGCGAAACGGGACGAACTTCCTACCAGGTGATCAAAGAGCTGAAAGGAGGATTTACCGCTTTCTTCTGGCAGGGCATTGCCCGAATCTTCGGTAATAACCTGAAGACCGAATATGATCCCGACAACCAGGATAAGATCATGGAAGATATTGTTCTGGGCATTGAGGCCGGATTCATATAATTGAACATTCCCCGGGCTTCGTTGTTTTTTATTGCTACATAATCACATGATCGATAAATGGACGATCCCAGGAACAGACAGTATACCAATGGAGACATTACCGTGTTCTGGATACCGGCAAAGTGTATCCATGCCACCACCTGTTTCAGGGACCTGATAGAGGTCTTCAATCCAGGGAGGAGACCCTGGGTAAATATGAAGGGGGCCCCCACCCGCAAAATCATGGAGGTTGTTAATAAATGTCCCACGCAGGCCCTGGTTTGGAAAAATAACGAGGATCTTACTGAAGAGGAGCGCAAAGCACAGCGGCAAGTGAGAACGGGGGAGGAGACTCCAAGATCACTTTCCAAACCGGAGGAAGCAACCAGCATACGCATTATGAGGGATGGGCCCATAGTGGTTGAAGGAAAATTCACCATTCTGGGGAGCGATGACCAGGAGCTTAAACCCACCACCATGACCTCCTTCTGCCGCTGTGGTGCATCCCTCAATATGCCTTACTGCGATGGGACACACCGTAAAATAGATTTCAGAGACAAGACCACAGAAAATGGAGAATAATCAGACCCTGTTCAAAGTGATCGCCGGAGGGCCTCTCAAAGTAACAGGTCCCTTTCGATTGAAAGGTCCAGGTACAAAGATCATTGAAAACGAAGAGCCCATTTTCCTCTGCCGCTGTGGTTACTCTTCAAACAAGCCTTTTTGTGATGGAAGCCATGAGCGGAACGGCTTTTCGGAATGAATCATCTTCTAATTCTATTACCTTTGTTCCATGTCAGCCATTGAGTTATATTCAGAAACGGGAACGCTTGAAGGGGTGCTTCTTCATCCTCCAGGACCCGAGGTAGAGAACATGACCCCTAAAAATGCAGAAAGGGCCCTGTACAGTGATATTCTCAATCTCTCTGTGGCAAGGAGAGAGTATAATCAGCTGGAGTGCCTCCTACAGCACCTGACCCCTACCTTCCGGATCATGGATCTGTTGAAAGATATCCTGCGATCCAGCGAGATCAGGGAAAAGATTGTCAAAAAAGCGTGCTACCAGGAGGGACAGCCAAAGCTGATCGACAGACTACTGGATCTAAATGAAACCTTATTGGCCAAGCAACTGGTCCAGGGAGTTCCCCTTGAGCGAAATACCCTCTCCGGCTACCTTAGTAACGAACATTATTCTTTGAGGCCCCTGCACAACTTCTTTTTTACAAGGGATGCCTCCGTAGCCCTGGGAGACCGTGTGCTTATCTCCAGAATGGCAAACCGGGTCAGAGACCGGGAGGCGCTGATCATGCAGTCTATTTTTAATTACCATCCTCGATTCAGGGTGCAGACCGTTCATCCCGATGAGGGACTTGGCAGCAGGGATGCCCTCTCCTTCGAAGGTGGTGACCTGTTGGTCGCAGCCGAAAATATCACCCTTGTCGGGCTGGGGACCAGGACCACCTCCCGGGGGATCGACTTTCTGGTTAAGATGCTTTCCGAAAGAAAGGAAAAACAACACCTGCTGATCCAGGAGCTTCCCTCCTCCCCGGAATCCTTTATCCACCTGGATATGACCTTTACCCTTCTGGATCATGATTCCTGCATGGTATATGAACCCCTGATACTTAAATCCAATAAATATCAGACCATCCAGATCGATATGGAGCATGGAAAAGTTATCTCCATTCGCAATGTGGAGAACCTGGTCAAAGCGCTGAAGGACCTTGGAATGGATCTGAAGCCCTCATTTTGTGGAGGGGAGAAGGATAGCGTTACCCAGGAGCGAGAGCAGGGGCATAGTGGGGCCAACTTTTTCGCCCTTGGCCCGGGCAAACTGATAGGCTATAACAGAAATGTATATACCCTTGAAAACCTGCATCAGGCTGGTTATGAAATCATTGGCTCGAAGGATGTTTTAAATGGTAAAGTTGAGCTCTCCACCATTAATAAATATGTGCTGACCATCGAAGGGGCAGAACTTTCCCGGGGCGGAGGAGGTGTTCGGTGTATGACCATGCCATACAAGAGAAAAAGATAGAAATTGTTACTTTTGTAAAAAATTATGAAAAAGATGAGAAAAGCGATCTATACCCTTATACTACTCATAGCCGGCGCTGCACTGCAGCTTATGGCCCAACAGAACTTTGCCAGTATATCTTTCGGGACAAGCATACCCCAGGGTAACTATGCTGCCACAGGCGATCTTTCCAGCAATGGCTATGCCAATACCGGAGGAGCTATCAAATTTGATGCAGGATATTTTCCCGGCTCTTATTTTGGGATCGGAGGCTCTTTTTCTTTTGGCTCCAACTATGCCAATCGCGACTCCCTTTTAAGGGATGTGATCACCTATATCGAAGAAAATGCATCCGGAATAGTTGATATTCCTGAGGATGCCGAAGCCCTTCATGGTTCAGGCTTCTGGAACTATATCAATATCTTTCTCGGACCCCACTTCTCAATCAGAGCAACTCAAAACCTGTACTTTGACTTCAGGGCCTTGGGCGGACTCAGTATAATCAGGGCTCCTAACCAGGAACTGACTATTACCTATGACGATAAGTATATCTATACTAATTCCAATTACAACAATGTAGCCTTTGGCTGGACCGCCGGAGGAGGAATCAGGTACAAGTTTAACGAAAACCTTGCCCTGAAGCTGGGTGCTGACTATGTTCAGACAAAGGCTAAAAATACTTACACCTTTGATCTCTTTTCGGGAGTGGCCGATGATGTACCGCCTCTGGATTCAGAATTTTACATCAAGACTGTGGAACTTACCGCTGGTCTGGCTTACTCTTTTTAAACACAGCAACACTGAAAATAAGCCAATGGTCACATTAAGCAGTGATGGCCGCAGAAGGTTTTATTCAGTTCATCTGGAAGCATAGATTGTACATTGGGAACTCACTGAGCACCACCTGTGGGCAGCCCCTGGAGATATTACATCCCGGGGAGCAAAATTCCCATGCCGGACCAGATTTCTTTAATGCCCGTATCAGACTGGACCAGATGGTCTGGGCAGGAAATGTGGAAGTCCACGGGCGTGCATCGGACTGGTACAGTCACCGGCACCACCTCGACCCGGCTTATAACAACGTAATCCTGCATGTGGTAGGAGAGTACGATACAGATGTTACAAACAGCCGGGGGCGCCGGATTCAAACGATGGTTCCCGACTATCCCGAGAGCCTGGTTCAGCGGCATGATGTGCTGAAGCGAAGCGAAAACTGGCTGCCATGTGCTGATTATATTAAGGGTATTTCTGTCCACAAACAGAATGTCTGGCTTAGTTCACTACAATCCGAAAGAGTTGCCCAGAAAGGTACACGCATCGAACAGATCCTGAATACTCCTGCCTTAAGCCTGGACGAAGCCCTGTATTTGACCCTGGCTTCAGGATATGGACTACCGGTGAACACTCTACCCTTCGAACTGCTGGCAAAAGGAATTCCATTTTCATTTTTGATTGATCATCGCGACAGTCTGCAGGACCTGGAATCGATCCTATTTGGCCACTCGGGGATGCTGTTCCCTGCCAGAGAACTGGGACCATACCCATCCTCTCTCTGGAATCGTTACACAGAGCTTAAAGACTCAATCCCTGAAAAACCACTTCCCAGGCACCTCTGGAGATTCCTCAGACTACGACCAGCTTCCTTCCCAACCCTTAGAATTTCCCAATTCGCCTCATTGATTCACAACTGTGTTTCGCTGACAGAGAATATTCTTGGGACAAATTCAATGGCTGAAATGGAGCTGATTTTTCGGACAGGTGCCAGTGAGTACTGGAACGGACATTACCTGTTTGGCAGGTGCTCACCACTTTTTCCAAAATTTCCGGGAGAACAGTTCATCTCCACATTGATAATAAATGTGCTTGTTCCCTTCCTCTATGCTCTGGAAAAAAATGGAGATAGAAGCGTGACTGGTATCCGGGCATCCGAGATCCTGATTCGATTAAAGGCCGAATCCAACCAGCTGATTAGAAAATGGGCTAGCATAGGTATCCGGCCAAAAAATGCCATGGAGAGCCAGGCCCTGTTACAACTTTACAATGTATATTGCAAACAAAAACGCTGCCTTGATTGTCAGATAGGTGCAGATTCAATAAAAGCTGCGATCCATGAAAAGAAATAGTGTCAAGCATGCTTACCTTACTCTGGGACTGCTTCTAAGCGTTGTTGTGATCGGTACAATCGGCTATTCTCTGCTTGGTTTTACAACTTCCGAAGCCATATACCAGACCATCATCACCATTGCAACGGTTGGTTTTGAGGAGGTACATCAACTTGACAACACTGGAATGTGGTTTACCTCCTTTCTGGTGGTGGTTTCCATCGGAATTTTTTTCTATGCAGTTACCTCTTTCACAAGATACATTGTGGAAGGCGTGTTTATGAATACATATAAAGACTCCAAAGTGAAAAGAAAAATCGAGAAGATTTCGGACCATGTCGTCATCTGCGGTTATGGGCGGAACGGAAAACAGGCTGCAATCGAGCTCCAGGAGCACAATGTAAAAGTCGTCATTATTGAAAATGATCCGGAGATTATTCAGGGGCTTAGGGATACAGCCGACACACTATATGTGGAAGGCGATGCAGCCGATGAGGAGGCACTTAAGCTGACCCACCTGGAGAGTGCCCAGGCTATGATCACCACCCTGCCACAAGATGCAGATAACCTGTTCGTGGTGCTGAGTGCTAAAGAGCTGAATCCCCACCTAAAAATCATATCAAGGGCTTCGCTGGACAATTCGGACGTGAAACTGAAACGGGCCGGTGCCACCAATGTGATCATGCCCGATAAGATTGGGGGACAGCGAATGGCTAAACTGGTGGCTCAGCCAGATATTGTAGAGTTTATAGATAACCTCCTTCTGCAAAGTGCAGACAATGTGGTGCTTGAAGAAATTTCATGCAAGGATCTGGCGGCCTGTTTTGCAGGGAAATCCATTATTGAACTCGATATACGGAATTCATCCGGAGCTAATATAATAGGACTGAAAAGGGAAGATAAATCATACTTAATCAATCCATTACCCGAAACCACACTCTCCTCGACCGACCAGCTTTTTGCTCTGGGGACCAAAGCACAAATTGATCATCTGAGAAAAACCATTACTACAGATGGCTTAAAATAGGAGTCCGAATAGCATATAGTTTGATACAATCCACTGATTTTCTGCACGCTTATTCAGCTGAAAATCTTCAAACACAATCTTGTTAATTAGAAAAAAATAAATACCTTTGCATCTCGAAAATCGAA
>QMPQ01000078.1 GCA_003648635.1 Bacteroidota bacterium
ATACCATTCCAGAGATGATCGCCCTGGTAGTTCTAACCGGGCTATATTTTGTTACTGGAACCTGGCTATTCAAGCGAAGGCATATGAGGGCCCGGTGACCATCTACTCTTTTTTTTGTAACTTCTATCCGTGACCTTGTTGAAGCACATAGGACTGCAATGGGTGTGCCGACTGCTTCTGCTGCTAGTTGCTGTTTCCGGGATCAAAGTCAGGGCCCAGGAATTAGTATCTTATCCCTTCGAAGAGAGCACATTGGCAGCACAGCAGGGAAGCAAGCCCGGCATCGCAAAAAGATTAAATTCCAATCCCTTGCTGGAGGATTATGATGTCAAATTTTACGCATTGGATGTGGAGGTGGACAACCACTCCGACCAGATCGGGGGAAGTACTACCATCCTTGTGGAGGTGAGGAAAAATGCATTTTCCACCCTGGTATTTGAGTTGCATCATGCCCTGGTAGTTGAACGGGTAGTAGTGGATGGAACAGAGATGAGCTTCACTCATACCGACGATGAACTTTATATCAATCTGAGCACTGACAGGGATTCAGGAACGCTGGTTACAGCGCAGGTATATTATAGTGGGCAAAGCGGCGATGGCATGGTAATGGAAACAGATGATGAGTGGGGTGCAGTGGTTACTTATACAAGTTCGGAGCCCTTCTATTCTAAAGACTGGTTTCCCTGTAAGCAGGACCTGACTGATAAGGCCGACTCGGTGCATGTGTTTATCACCACCGACTATGGTCTGATAGCTGTCTCCAACGGGATCCATAATGCTACCACCTATTTTCCCAATGGAAAGGTGCGCTACGAGTGGAAGTCCAATTATCCCATCGATTATTACCTGATTTCCATTGCGGTTGCCGATTACTATGAGTACAACCTGGAAATGCAGCCCGATGGAATGAACACTCCAATTTTCATTCAGAATTTCGTTTACGACATTCCCAATTGTCTGGATACCTACCGGGAGCAGATCAATGTGACCATCCCCATTATGGAAGCCTTCATCGAGCATTTTGGCCCTTATCCCTTCCGGGAGGAGAAATACGGACATTACCTTTGGCCCAGAGGCGGGGGAATGGAGCACCAGACCATGACCGGAATGGGAAATTTCGAGTTTTACCTGGTTGCTCATGAGCTGGGGCACTCCTGGTTTGGGAATTATGTAACCTGTGCCACCTGGCAGGACATATGGATCAACGAAGGATTTGCAACCTTTGCAGGCTACCTGGCCACAGAAATACTGGCGCCCGAGTATGCAGATGGCGAAAGGGAATACAGGTTTGGAAGGGCCCTGTTGGAACCTGAGGGAACGGTCTATGTGCCAGAAGAGGATGCTCACAATGCTTCGCGAATTTTCAGTGGTAACCTCGCCTATAACAAGGGAATGGCGCTGCTTTATATGATCCGTTTTGAGCTACAGGATGATGCGGTTTTCTACCTTACCCTGAGGAACTTCATTGACCGCTATGCCAATGGTGTGGCCACCGGACTGGACTTCAAGGAGGTACTGGAGGAGACCTCGGGCATGGATTTTACAGATTTCTTTATTCAGTGGTATTTTGGAGCAGGTTATCCGATCTATGAGGTGACATGGGACCAACAGGGCAGTACGGTGACCCTCCAATCTACTCAGACTACCTCTTCTACACAGACGCTACTCTTTAAGATGTCCATGGAGTACAGCATTTTTTATGCAGGAGGGGATACCACAATAAGGGTATGGCATGATGAGAATGTGGAAAGCTATGAGTTTGACTTTCCTTTTGTGGTGACCGGCATCGAGATTGACCCGAACAACCATGTGCTGGATGGAGTGAGCGAAGAGATGAAAAGTTCCTTAGCCATGGAGAATGATCCCCTGTTTTCAATTGCTCCCAATCCCAATCATGGCTCTTTCTTTTTTAGTTTAAGGGAGGAGAACGGTGATGAAACGGGCAGTCAGGTGGAAGTTGAGGTCCTGGATCTTACTGGAAAGACTCTGTTCCGAAGCATATACATGGGCTGTGTTCCCTTTATGGAGTATGCCGTGGAGCTGGAGGAGTCGGTCTCTGGAATATATCTTGTTAGATTCCACCATAAGAACAGGCTTGAAGTTCAAAAAATACTTGTGAAATGAAACGGAGCCTGGTGACCATAGCAATCATGATGTTGGCAGGGCTTCTTGCCCTCTACAGCCAGTTTCCCTCCAGCTTCGGTGTAAAAGCGGGGATCTCCGTTGCCGACCAGACTTACACGCTTACACCAATTGATTATAATCTGGAGACAAAGGCGGTGATGGGGCCCACCTTTTCACTTTTTGTGGAGGCTTTCAGAGGGAATCATTTCAGTTTCCAGGCGGATCTGTCATATTTCCTTAAGGGAAGCAAATCCAACACGCAGTCGGTCACGGTTGATCACATGAATAATGACCAGATCATTGTCAATGAAGGGGATATGAGCACCTCCACTTTCACTTATTTATCTATTGCCCCCATGGCCAGATACAGGATGGGCCAGGGCTCCTGGAAGCCCTATTTCCTGCTGGGCCCCAGGTTGGATATACTTTTGAAATACAAGTCTGATTCCGAATATACCCTGGATGATCAGAATCAATTTATTCCAGGCTTGACCTTTGGAGCGGGTCTTGAGTACAAGTTACAGCGAATGGGATTGTTTGCTGAACTGCAGTACCAGGGCGATTTGATCCCGGTAAGCGGTGCGGATCCTTTGCTAATCAATAATCATTTGATCTCTTTCACCCTGGGTGTCAGGAGGCTTGTTTCCGAGTGAGTTTTCTTCTTTCAGAGATGTTCATCGCTTTTCGGAGGAGATCGGTACGAAGCGTCAGGTAGAACACCAGGGTATAGAGCCAGATGGCAGCCACATTGTACCACAGGGTGTCAATCTCAAACCTGCCGAGTTGCTTGTTGGGAGCATACAGGTGAGCCCTGCCAATTTTTGATGTGGGTTTCATATAGGCCAGTTCATACTTCCTGATCATGCGGCCGTCTTTCTCAGCCACCTTATCGAGAACACTGCGGTTCCGCACCAGGTCAGAAAGACTCTTGTTGTCATACTTATTTCTGAAATCACTGTATGCCTTCACACTGCCCAGATGGTCGATTAAGGCATTGTTAATCAGGTCCTTTTCTTTGTTTGAACTCATAAATATTCTGCCGGTCAGATTGCTTACTCCCTTAAGGTAGGCTTTAATGGCTTCCGCAGTTGGATCACTGAATGTTTCCACATCTGCATGGTCCGGCCTGTAGGGTTGGAGCTCGGGAACCAATTTCCCCATTTCTGCCAGCATGGTATTCAAGGTTTGCAGGTCAGCCTGGATGCTTTCTGGATCAGCTTCGTCACGGTAATTTTGCTTTAGTTCTTCCAGTTTGCCTTCCAGTTCAGGAACCAGCCAGTTCTTCAAGTAATCGGCGGTACTTCTCTTCTGCTCAATTTCGAAGAATACTTTCTCGAACTCATTGTTTTTAAATTGTTCCACCGCCAGGGCTTCATAGGCCCAGCGGGAAGTCATCATGTTACCAATTAAGGGTACATATTCATAGTTGGTCAGACTATGGTGAAGTTTGTCATACTTCACCAGTACCCCGCAAAAGATGATCTGAGGAATCAAAAGGAGAGGAACAAGAATATAGATGGTTGTCACAGAGTTCAGTCCGGCCGATATATTCAAGCCCAGAATATTTGCAAAACAGGAGGTGGTAAAGAGAATCAGCCAGTAAGCGAGCAGCATACCCTTGATCTCAAAGATCAGGTTGCCAACCAATACATAGGATAGCGATTGGAAGGCAGAAATGGCGAACATGATCAGAATCTTGGAGTGGAGATAGCTCCCCCTGCTCAAATTTAGAAATGACTCGCGCTGAATGATCGTCCGGTCCTTTATAATCTCCTCAGAACTGAGGGTCATTCCCAGGAAGAGGAATACCACCACGCTCATGAGCAGGAATGCGGGCAGGTTTTCATTGTTCCTGAAAATATAAGTTGCCGGATTGTCTGAGGTGCCACTGAAATATTTGGTAAAGAATCCCATGATCAACGCCAGCAGGGGAGCCTCCAGCAGGTTGAGCAGGATATACTGTTTGTTGGTAAGTTTGGTTAGCAGGTCCCTGGTAAAGAAAATTTTGGTCTGTTCAAAGAGCGAAGGAATACTGTATTGATTTTCGGGAAGTTCTTCTTTATCGTACGCTTCCCCAGCTGTTTGATCCTGCTTACTTTTAAAGAGCTCGGCCCACTCTTTGGGGCTCGTTTTCCGGGTCCGGGAGAGCTTGCCGTGCTCATTTACAATCTTGGCCTCGATGATCTGTAGCACCTGGTCCGGATCCACATTACCACAGCAGGTGCACTGATCCTCTTTGGCATTGGCGTGGTTACTTTTCGTTTTAAAGTAGACCACTGCTTCTGCGGGATTCCCGCAATAGATCTGGTATCCCCCCTTGTCCAAAAAGATGATCCGGTCGAACATCTTATAAAGGGTGGAGGAGGGCTGGTGAATATTCACAATCACCAGTTTCCCTTTAAAAACCTGCTCCTTAAGAAGGTTCATAACCATTTCAGAGTCGACCGATGAGAGTCCCGATGTGGGCTCATCCACAAAGAGAACAGAGGGTTCCCTGATCAGTTCCAGAGCAATGTTCACCCTTTTGCGCTGGCCGCCACTAATTATTTTTTTGAGGGGTTTCCCTACTTTCAGGTCACAGATCTCATAGAGATCCAGGTCATGCAATACCTGGTCGACCACTTCATTGAGCTGAACTTCATCATAGTTATCCAGGCATAATTTTGCATTGTAATAGAGGTTTTCCCTGACGGTCAGATCCTCCAGCAAGAGATCGTCCTGTGGAATAAAACCGATGACCCCTTTTAGTTTCTGCTTCTCCTTTTCATCATAGAGGTTATAGCCGTTTATAAGGATCTCCCCCTGCTGAGGTTTCAGGTTACCGTTTAGCACATTAAGAAGGGTTGATTTGCCAACACCACTTCCGCCCATGATCCCGAGAAGCCGGCCAGATTCCTCGCTAAGGTTAAATTTTTGGAGCCCATTGCTGCTGTTCTTGAATCGAAACTCAACGTTCCTGGCGACAAGGCTTATTCGTGAACTGAAAGAGGCAACAGAAAATACGCCGGCCACATCCGTATAGTAGATGGTATCAATTTTCTGTCCCCTGACTGAAGCACCATGATCAAAAGTGTAAGTGATCCCTGACAGTATCACCTGACCGTTCAGGAATAGATCTTCTTTTCCCTGATAACGTAGAATATAGGTATTAACACTGGGTAGATTTAGAAAATAAATCACACCCTCAAGGTGATGGTTATGGATATGATGA
The DNA here is from genome assembly GCA_003648635.1 of Bacteroidota bacterium. Taxonomy (GTDB): domain Bacteria; phylum Bacteroidota; class Bacteroidia; order Bacteroidales. The sequence continues at coordinate 5,336 of QMPQ01000078.1, forward strand.
ACACCCTTAACACCAGCTTCATGGCCATTGCTAATTAAGAGGACAGCCTCCTTAACGGGCATCTCCTTCAGAGGGTAGATTATAAAATGGAGGATCTGCTCGTACTCATCCTCATCAAGGTTGAATGCTGTAGCCACTGTCTGCAGGAATTCCAGTTCAGTTTCGCGAATTTCAATTCCATAGGCAATGTACTCCACCAGCTGTATGATTACATAGATCTTTTGCCTTTGTTCCAGTTCATTGTTTATCTGTTCACATATGGAGAGAATTCTAACAGCAGTAAGTGAGGTCCTTTTCTTTCTCCTTACGCTTTGCTTATCAATAGCATCATGGTGATAGTGCTGCAGGTAATTTTCAAAAATGGCCATGTACTTCTCCATTAGTTCGCTGTTCAGCTGTCGCGACAGGAATGCACGGATAATGGATCTTTCTTTTTCAGATATCTCCTGAATCTCATCGATATCTACAATTAATGCAAAGAGTTGCATCATTGCTTTTAAAATAGCCTCACTCATGATAATTTGTCTCTACACGAATATATTCAATTTAAAGTGCTTACGCTCAGATTGTGCTTTTTTTTTCTTATTTTGACTCTCTGATGGAGAATAGGGAAGCTATTATAGATTTTGAGGGATCCATCTCCTTTGAGACCATGGAGAGGCTGCTAAACCAACTGAAGTCGGCCTGGCAGTTTAATGCTCTGAGGAAACCTGTGAGAAAACGGGTGTATGGCACAGTGGTCGAATCCATCGATAATATTTTCAAGTATGCCACTCCTTATAAGGATACAAACCGGGAGTTACAAAGGCATCCTCAAATACAGGTAAAAGAGCAGGAAGGAAGATTTATCGTGAGCGCTGGAAATCTTATCCTGAAAGATCAGGTAGACGATCTCAAATATAAATTGAATCGTATAAACAAAATGGACGATCAAGCGTTGAAGTCTCTTTATGAGGAAGTGATCAATAGAGAGGCTTCAGATGAGGACCGCGGAGCCGGCCTCGGGCTAATTACCATGGCCATGCGGACGGACGAAAATATTCGTTACGAGTTCGAATCTGCAGGTCCTGTACACTCATATTTTACTATGCATATCACTATAAAAGAATAACCAATGGAAAAATTAATTTTCGAACCAACGGCAAATTCACCACGAATTGTACTTGATCCAGAAAACAAGAATTTTGAATTCTCAGGTGAATCACGCCCGGAGAACGTTCGTAAGTTTTATCTCCCTATACTGGAATGGCTGGAGGCTTATACAGCTGAACAGGAGAAACTCAAGGGTGATGAACGGACATTCGGCTTACTGTGTCAGTTCAATTTTGAGTACTTTAATTCAACATCCGCTAAGTATATCCTTGATATATTTAAATCTCTGAATGCAATCAATGCTCTGGACATAGAACTTGAGATCAAATGGCTCTATGAAGAGGATGATGAAGATATGCTTGAGGTGGGTCAGGAGATGTCGAGAATGTCAAAGCTCTCCTTTGAGTACATTAAAAGTGATGCCTGAGTACTAACTTGCTAAATTCTGATACCCATTACCAGTACATCATCAATCTGTTCAACCTCTCCTTGCCAGAGGGCCATATTTTCAAGCAGGATCGCTTTCTGTTTTTCCATTGGTTGATCCTGAATCTCCAGCAGTAGTTTCCTGAAGTTTATAGCGCGGAAAGTTTTTCGCAGCGGTCCTCCCAGCTGGTCCACATAGCCATCTGAGAAGAGATAGATGGAATCTCCTTTTTTCAATTTGATGTTGTGCTTTTTAAAAGGAAGCGGATCCTGTTCGTAGATGCCTATGGGCATCCGGTCTGGACGAATATGTTGAACAGCCCCATCCCTTACCAGGTATAAGGGGCGGTTTGCCCCGGAGTATTCCAAGGAAAGCTTCTTTAGATCGATCACACACAGAGCAATCTCAATTCCGTCCTGGGCCTCATCCCAGGAACCGGTCTGGTGCATAGAAGCGATCACTATTTCCCGCAGCTGCTCAAGGATTTTCCCTGGATTAAGTTCTGCACTCCGGTTCACTATTTCGTTCATGGATGAGATACCCAGCATACTCAGAAATCCCCCTGGCACTCCATGACCGGTGCAATCGGCCACTGCAATCAGTAGTTTTTGATCCTTCTCCCTGGCCCAGTAGTAGTCACCGCTCACAATGTCTCTGGGTTTGAACAAAATGAAATGATCAGAGAGGTGCTCCTCCAGGAGTTGAACCGGAGGAAGAATGGCCGTCTGGATCCTTTTGGCATAGTGTATGCTATCCAGGATCAGATCATTCTGATTTGTGATAGTATCTCTCTGGAGGGTGGCCAGATCTAGCTGTGCCTCAATCTCCTCCTTCTGTGTCTCAATCTCCTCTTTCTGTTCCACCACCTCCCTGGTTCTCTCGTTCACCTTCTTTTCCAGGTCCCTGTTCATGGCTGAAATACTTTCCACGTAGTTGTGGATCTTTTCAGTCATTTCATTGTATCCTTCGGCCAGCTCCCCGATCTCATCATTGGTGCGCACAATGGAATACTGTTCCTCATCGCCTCCCCTGGTGTTTCGTATATTGACCAGAAGTTCTTTCAGGGGCCAGGTGATATCCCGGTTGGTCCACCGGATAAAAAGCAAGAGGTAGATGAATGAAACCAGGATCCCATTCCCGATGCCCACAAGCATTACGATGGAATCTATGGCATTCACGTAGAAAAACTTATCATTGCCTTCTTCCGATTGAGTCTCTTGCCCAATTCCGATAATATCGCTCCACGGACCAAATAACACCTCTTTCTGTTCATCGGAGTAGCCTTCCAGGGCGAGCTCTTTGACTGAGGTAAGACTCAGTACCAGGTATACCATCACCACAACAAGTGGAAGGAAGGTGGTCATACCGCTGGCAACCATAAAACGGTTCCTGATTTTCCCACGCTTCCGTATAAATACCTGCTTACGGAGTTCGGTTTCAGAGTAGATATGATCGATGTATTTGATATGTACCCGGTGTTTTTCCCAGTAATAGACAAAGAGGAACTCCAGGAGAGTGGCTACGATGGTCAGGTAATGCAGCTGGATAAACATACTTCTCTCCACCTCTTCATCGAAGCTGACTTCCGAAACCAGGAAAATCAAGGAGTAAATAATCACCACGATGTTGGGCATGGTGATAATCAGGCTGTTCACCAGTGGCAGGTTAAAGAGACGCTTCTTACAAACAAGGTGTAGCTTCTGTGAGATTTCTTTTTTCCTTCGCGTCTTTTTGAAGAATCGTTTGAATGGCAGATTATAAAAAAGCCCGGTCAACAGGCTTACACCTATAAGTATAAACAGGAGAGAAAAATAGCGTGCAAAGGGCCCCTTCTCTTCGAACATCCTTAAGCGATCATCGTTTTCCGGGGGTGGTCCGATCAGGATCCTGGCGTTTTCAGAGTCGGAGAGTGTGTCGGCATCAGACTCCTCAATTATAATGGCTTTGTCTACCAGGTCGTCCACATCACTCTGGATGGTCAGGTCCACCAGGTTGTTTAGTTCCTCCTCACTTAACTCGGGAATGGAGTCAAAGGCATCCATGAGAGAATCGACAGTGGCAGCAACCTGTTCAGTCCCACCGGCACGGTTCTCAATAAACGTGGGCACGTTCTGGAAAATTATAAATCCAATAAAGGGGAGTACCAGGAAGAAATATAGCATGATGGAGGACAGGTAAATCCTCAGCCCGTAAAAATTGGGAATGATTTTTTTCTCCATCTTTTTTTCCATTCAGTCAGGAATAAAAGTAAGTGAGATAATTATGAAATCAAAAGTTTGTTATCCAAGCTTAGACATTGTTGCCCGACCACTCCTCCGGCCAGTCGGAAAGCCCCTTATAGAACATCAGATGTTCGTAATGGGGCTTCACCTTATCTTCGATGGCCAGCATCTCATCGGCAGTAAGGGGCTCAAACTCACTGGCAATCTGAACATTCTCCTCCAGCTCAGCAATTTTGTCAATCCCTACGATAATGGTGCTGATGGGAAGTGACATGGTATAGCTCATGGCCTCCTTCATGCTGATAATACCTCCATGGGAGAAGATCCGGTCCCGGGCCGGAATTTTCATCCCGATAATTCCCATATTTTTCTCTACGGCCGTGGGAAGTAACTTTTCAATGTATGGATTGTGGTGCTTATCTGCCGCATTCAAGGCCATCAGTACTGCATCGAAAGGATAACGGTCCACCAGTTCTTTCATGGGATCGGGATCGGCATGACCTGATATACCAAGGAAACGGACTACTCCTTCTTCTTGCGCCTGTATCAGGGCTTTCATACAGCCTTCATCGGAGAAGATATACTCTATGTCCTCATCCTGGCCCGGTTTAATGTTATGGATCTGCCAGAGGTCGATCACATCGGTCTGCAGATTCTTCAAAGAACTCTCCAGATGGCGCATGGCCCCGTCATAACTTCGGTCATGGGTTTTGGTGGCAAGGAAGACCTCACTACGACGAGTCTTCATCACTTCACCTACATGTCGTTCACTTGTTCCCCGTAGATGATCCCCCTCACTGCTGATCCCATCCTGTCCATACCAGGCCGAGGTATCGATGTAGTTAATTCCCATATCGATGCACTTGTTCACAATGGCAATGGCCTGTTCTTTCATTCCCACCTGTTCCACAGTGGCCTGTGCTCCCAGGCTGTAGATGCTTACGCTCTCTCCAGTGGCTCCAAAGGCGCGTTGGGGGATTTTAAGTACAGAACCGGAATCAGCCCCGGTGGTGGTACAGGATTGCAGGCTACCCATTAATGGGGCCAGTCCCATGGCAGAAGTACCAGCGATCAGCTTCCTTAGAAAGTCTCTTCGGGTGTTGTCGATCTGAAGTTTCATGGTATATTAGATTTAGGTTTTGGATCAAAAGTGCTTATCTGCAAGATAATATTTATTTTTTTGGGTGAGGCAGGTTCATTTTCTCGAGGAGAGCCTGAAACCGGGTGCTGTCATGCAGGTGATCAACGTTGTTGACTCCGAGGTAGGGAATATTGGGAGTGTGCAACTCGTATGCTTCTTCAAACTTGTCCAGGGCTTTACTGTATTCCCCAATCTGGTAGTACCTCCAGGCAAACAACCCGGGAGAGACGTATACTTTCGACGCATGCAGTTCCAACTGCCTTACAAGTTCTTCATAGGCAGCTTGCTGGCCATACTGATTGAATATTCTGTCGACGGAATCGACGATCTCCTCCTCAAAGGGGATGCGGTGCAAATCATGAGCAAAGGCCTCCTCGTACCTTCCAAGTTTGAAGGCGTCCCTTGCTGCGATTGATCTTGCAAATATATTGGTCGGATCGATGGCCATGGCCATATGGCTATAGATATAAGCCTCCTCGAATTGGTTGGCCCCCTTCAATACCACTGCATGTAGGGCCAGAACAAGTGCATTTCGTGGATCCAGGTCTACTGCAATCCGGCCTTGTTCCAGGGCTTCATCGGTCCGTTGAAGCAAGCTCAGCAAATGTGCATAATAGATTCTTGATTTTGCATGGTTGGGGTTGATAGCCAGGGCCTTGATAAACTCTTTTTCACCCTTTTCCCAGTCCCAGTATGTCCATACGGAATTCAGAGCAAGAATGTAATGCATCTCCGGATAATCCGGATCCAGCGCCAGGGCTTTCTGCAGGTATTCATTAGCTATGGGGAAGCCAATTTCAGGAGAGATAATCGCCATCTGTACACGGCCTCCCCAAACCCCTGCCACACCCGTGTAAGGAGGTGCCCAATCCGGTTCCAGTTCAATGGCGATGTTATAGAGCTCCAGGGCTTTGTCAAATGATTCCGGACCCAGCTGCTCCCAATAGGACTCCGCCTTCAGGTAGGCATCATAAGCCTCTTTGTTGACTTCTCTTGATCCGGATAGCAGGCGATCTTCATCTGAGGTCAGTTCAATTTTCACTTCTTCTGCAATCTGCCTGGTGATCCGGTGGTATAGTCCCAGGATCCGGCCCTTTTCTTCTTTGATGTCTGCCGAATACAACTGCTCCTCTTCGCCCGAAGCTTTGATCAGCCTGTACTGTATACAAACGGTATCTCCTAAGCAAAGGACTGAGGTTTCTATCACGCCATCCACATTCAGTTCAGAGGCAATTTGAGTGGCGGTCATATCCCGGTCCTTATAAGCCCTGGCCGAGGTCTCGCCGATAACTCTCAAGCCACTGATCTTTCCCATATCGGTCACCAAAGCCGAATGCATGCCGTAGACAAAGTATTCCAGCTCATCATCTCCCGTAAAATTGTTAAAGGGCAGCACCACCAGCGACTGAATATCCCCGGCTTTTAGCCCTTTTGTTCCTCCCACAATGTTGAGAGTCAACAATCCAGCTATGAGCAAAAAGCTTACATAGGTGGCAATTTTCCAGGCATTGGGCACCTTGGTTGGCTCATCGCCTTCTGTCTCTTCTACCGTCGTGGTCTTTTCGATCCCTTCAGGGGTCAGGTCATAGATCCAGGCCAGTATGATTGCCAATGGAAACCCAACTGCCAGGATCACCACCAAAATAGTGGCCAGTTTGTCTGGAAGATTAAGAGGTTCTATCAGGTTATTGACCAGCTCTATGAGTACAAATGAGGCTGAAGCATAGATAGTGATTACATGCACAACCCGGCGCCTTTTTAGCTCCTGCCAGAATCGGGCTATTTTAGTTTGTCGTTGTGGCATACAGGGATGAACCTCTTCCGTAAGTTAGAGAGTTTATTATTTCTTTGGATGAGGCAGATTCATACTATCCACAATAGCAATAAAGCGGGTGCTGTCATATAAGTTCACGTAACCATTATGACCAGCGACTATGTATGGCATATTGGGCTCATGCAATTCATATCCTTTTTCCAGATCATCAAGGGCTTTGCTGTATTCTCCGCTGGCATAATGTCTTCTTGCCAGAATCCTGGGAGATAGATACTTTTCTTGGGCCAGTAATTCAAATTGGCGCACAATCTCTTTGTCGGCAGCCTGAAAGCCCTGCTCCTTAAAAATCAGGTCAAAGGATTGCACGAGCTCCTCACTGAAATAACTTCTAAGAGCTGTTTTCCGATACTCAAATGATCTGTCATATTCCCCCAGGGCCTGAAGAGCCAGTTTCATTTGGGCATTTGCTTTCCCTTGGCTGATGGCATTGGCCTTTTCGGCATATTCCAGCGCTTCCTGGAATTGACCTGTGGATCGCAGGACCCCCGAATATAATGCGAGAATCCCCGGATTCATGGGATCCAGTTCCACGGCCAATTGCCCCTGGGTCAGGGCCTCTTCGGGTCGCTGAAGACATATAAGAAAATGTGCATAATAAATGCGTGACATCACATCATTGGGATTCACGGCAATGGCTCTAAGGAAGTTCTTTTCACCCTCTTCCCAGTTCCAATCGGTCCATGTAGATATGATACCACTCAAAAAATAGAAACCCCGAAAATCGGGATCCAGTTCAACGGCCCTGTTAATGTATTCATGTACCATTTGCCTTCCCACGCTGGGTTCTACGATGCCGAATTGCAATCGTATGATCCAGACCTGTGCTATCCCTGCGTAAGGCGGGGCCCAATCCGGATCCTTCTTAATGGCCAGGTTTAAATATTCAATGGCCTCATCCAACTTGCCGGGATTTTTCCAGAGCTCATAACCCCTGAGGTAGGCATCATAGGCCTCCTTATCCACTGTCTGCATCTTGTCGAGCCGGCGTTTTTCATTTCCGGATAATTCAACCATCACCTCTTCAGCAATCTGTTTTGTGATGCGGTTATAGAGGTTGAGGATCTGGCTTTTCTCTTCCCTGTAATCGGCTACCCAGAGTTGTTCTTCATCACCTGTGGTACTGACCAGCCGGAATTGTAAACATATGGTATCGCCCAGGCACATCACAGCTGTTTCCAGGGCCGCATCTGCCCCCAGCTCTGACGCAATCTCAGGTATGGTCATACCCATATTCTTGAATGCATTGGAGGAAGTCCTTGATTTAACCTGTAATCCGCCCAGTTGACCCATGTCCCCAATGAGGGATGCATGCATTCCGGATACGAAGAAATCCAGCTGATCGTCACCGGTGAAATTATCAAAGGGCAGTATGACCAGGGACTGAATATCACCTGCTCGCAGTTGTTTGGATCCACCAACAATGTTAAGGGTTACCAGTCCAACAATCACTACAAAGCTTACATAGGTGGCAATTCGCCAGGCATTGGGAACCTTGGCTTTTTCAGTACCCTCTGATTCTACTGCCGCCTTGGTCTTCTCTATCCCTTCCGGGGTCAGGTCATAGATCCAGGCCAGAATTACCGCCAGGGGGAACCCCGCCGCCAGGACCACCACCAAAATAGTGGCCAGTTTGTCTGGAAGATTAAGTGGTTCTGTCAGGTTATTGACCAGCTCGATAAGCACGAATGATGCTGATGCATAGACAGTGATCACATGAACCACCCGGCGCCTTTTTAGCTCCTGCCAGAAATGTGCTATTTTATTTTGTCGTTGGGGCATAAAGGGATGAACCTCTTTTGTAAGTTACTGAATTTTATTGTTTCCTGGGGGGAGGCAGATTCATGCTGTCCAGGATGGCCAGAGCACCAGGTCGATGCTCCAGTCAGGGAAATTCCAGCGGGGAAAAATAATGGTGGCTGCTTCGAGAATTATGAAGGCGGTTCCTGCGTAGATGGCCAGTGATCTAAGGACTTTGCGTCTTCTCAACTCTTTCCAGAACCTTGATGGCATATTTGGTGATGCAGTCATTTGGGTTCAGAGGTGTTTATATGTAATTAGCAAGTGTCATTCTTCGGGCAGGGGCAACTTCATTTTCTTAAGCAAGGTCAAATACCGCGGATTATCTTTCAGTTCAGGATAATCACGATAATAAAGTGAGATATAGGCCAACAATCCATGTTTCTCTTCATAGGCTTTTTCAAAGCAGTCCATCCCTTTGTCATAGTTGCCAAGCTGTAAATATTGCCTCCCCAGCCCATTAAATGAAATCCGGCCGCCCTGAGCATAGAGTTCTTCATAGGTCTTGACTCGAGCCCTGATAACTCCCTGAACACCCTTTTCCTGAAAGACAGTATCGATATATGTATAGTATTTGTCATCAAGCCAGCCCCATCTGCTTTTGGCTGTTTCAAACCAGTGTAGAGTATCCCCTGTACAACGATAAGCTACTGCTAAATTGCCCACGACAAAACCATTTTCCGGATCAATGGAGAATCCTTTTTCAAGATGAGTAAGCGCAGCTTGATAGTCACCTGTATAATGCATGACAACTCCATATAATCCCAGAGACAGAGGCCTCATAGGATCCAGTTCCAGTGCCTGCTTAGCCTGCTTCAGTGCCTCTTCAGTTCTATGTTGAATCATCAGGAAATGGGCATAGTACATACGGCTCAACGCATTATTGGGATTCAACTTCATTGCGATAGCGTATTCTTTGTCGGCTAACTCCCAGTCCCAATCGGTCCATGTGGCTGTCCCGGCTATCAAATAATGTACCTTGTCAGAATTTGGATCAAGCTCAAGGGCTTTTTTCTGGTATTCGTATCTTTTCCTATTGCCTTCTTCCACCGAGATATATCTGAAGGAGGATCGAACTCCCCATACCCGGGCCAATCCCACGTATGGATCTGCCCATTCCGGGTCTTTCTCAATGGCAATCTGGAAATATTTCAAGGCTGAGTCCTGATTATCCGGTCCAAGCCGTTCCCTGTGGAAATGGGCCAATAAATAGGCATCCAGCGCTTCTGGGTCAACGGTTCTGGATTCGGCTAATCTCTGTATCACCTGGGGAGATAATTCGACCTTCACCTCCCTGGCGATCTGTTTGGTAATCCGGTTATAGAGATTCAGGATCTGGCCTTTTTCCTCCCTGAAATCGGCAATCCAGAGCACTTTTTCCTCCGGAAAGGGCGTAATTATTTTTGCCTGGAAACAAATGGTATCTCCCATGCACATCATATCCAGATCCAGTATTGCTCCTACCTCCAGTTCTTCGGCAATTTCGGGAATGGACATATCTGCATCCTTATAAACATTGGATGTGGTGGGTGATATTACCCGTAATTTGTCGATGCGTCCCATATCGCCAATAAGCATGGAGTGCATGCCTGCTACCATATTATCAAGCTGGTCATCGCCTGTAAAATTGTCGAAAGGAAGGATCAACAGTGAATCAATGGTCCCCGCCCTGGCTTCCCGATTAAAGGGAATAACATTCATAATAATCAAAGCAACAATAACCACCACGCTGATATAGGTGGCCACTTTCCATGAATTAGAAGTGGAAGGAGATTCACTTTCCTGGACATCAGCAGCAGATTTTGTTTTTTTGACTCCCTCAGGTGTGAGATCAAAGACCCAGGCCATAAAAATATTGATTACAGCCCCCAGGACCAGCAGCCAGAAAACCAGGTCGATACTCCAGTCGGGAAGACCCCAGCGTGGAAACAGCATGTTGCATGCTTCCAGGATAATAAAGGCGGTACCTGCGTAAATGGCCAGGGATCTAAGCACATTGCGCCTTCTTAGTTCTTTCCAGAAATGGGCAAGTCTGTCAGGGTTGTTTGACATAGGATTCTATAAAACAGTTAGAGTAGCAATTCTATGAGCTGAAGCATTTTAATTACATGGGAGGCAATCCCATTTTTTCTTGAATGGCTAGAAAACGGGGATGGTCTGCAATCTCCTTAAATAGTTCATTGCCTGTGAATACGTAATGCAAGTCCGCAGCCTGTCGATCCAGTTCATCTTCCAATATGGTGAGAGCCTCATCCACTCCGCCTGTTTTCATATGCAACCATGCAATTCTTATGGAAGCAGATACCGGAATTTCCTCATCAGGAATGCTTTCTACGAACGAAAGAATCTCCTCCAGGGCAGCTATGTAGCCC
>QMPQ01000079.1 GCA_003648635.1 Bacteroidota bacterium
GGTAGTCACACTTGTAAACTACATGAGACAGTTTCTTGTACTTACTCATGTCACAAATATAGGCATAGCCAACAGAACATTACCACCCCCAAAGGAGGTGGGTTTTTAATTTAAACTAAATTATATAGATTCTTTTTGAATAGAACTGACATTGGAGTCAATTTCTCTAATTTATATACATTTGAAATTACATCATTACGAGTAATTTAGATATGAAGAAGCCTTTTTTTCCTCGCTTTATCGGAGGGGTTTCCGTACTGTTAATATCCTCTATATTATTTCTTAACTGCAAGCGCGCAGGTGAAGCTGAGAACCTTGTGAATCAATCCTTAACAGCCGAACAAACGGCTGAATACAAGGGGCGTGAGAGCTGTAAAGAGTGCCATGAAAAAGAGTTCAATCTCTTCCAGGGATCGGATCATGACATGGCCATGGATACAGCCATTGCGGAGACCGTACTGGGCGATTTTGGTGATATAAGCTACACCCATTTTGGCATTACCTCCCGTTTCTACATGTCCGACGGAAAGTTTATGGTGAACACAGAAGGCCCTGAGGGTAATATGGTCGACTACCAGGTCTCCTATGTTTTTGGGGTACGCCCCCTCCAACAATACCTCATTGAATTTCCAGGGGGAAGGTACCAGTGTCTGCCCATATGCTGGGACACCCGTCCAGCCAGCGAGGGCGGTCAGCGCTGGTACCATATCTACCAGCAGGAGCGCATTCCGCCTGAAGATGTTTTACACTGGACACGGATTACCCAGAACTGGAACTACATGTGTGCCGAGTGTCACTCCACCAACCTGAGGAAAAACTATTCCTATGTTGAAAAAGCTTACCATACCACCTGGTCAGAAATAGACGTATCGTGCGAAGCCTGTCACGGACCCGGATCGGAACATATCGACTGGGCCGAAAAAGTGGAGGCAGGTAGCAGCGTCGATATCTACCCCGACATGGGGCTTGTGGTGCGCCTGAATGATACCGACGATGCCACCTGGATCTTTGATCCCGACTCTGTAACAGCGCGGCGATCGGTTTCAAGGCAATCTGATGAACTGGTTCAGATGTGCTCCAGGTGCCATGCCCGACGAGCTGTGGCCACCGAAGACTACTACCATGGAGGTTCCCTGCTGGATACCCACTGGCCCTCCCTGCTTGACGAGAATCTCTATTTCCCGGACGGACAGATCGAGGATGAGGTTTATGTGTATGCCTCCTTCCTTCAGAGCAAAATGTACAAAGCTGGGGTGGTTTGCAAGGATTGCCATGAACCACACAGCAGCAAGGTATATGTGGATGGAAATGCACTTTGTTACCGTTGTCATATGGCCAGTGAATACGGGCCCAGGAAACACCACTTTCACGATCCTGCCAAAGAGGGAGCCAGCTGTGTTGAGTGCCATATGCACGAACGTACGTATATGGTAGTGGATCCGCGTCGTGATCATAGTATCCGTATTCCGCGTCCCGATCTTTCAGACAAACTGGGGACCCCCAATGCCTGCAATCAATGTCACCAGGACAAAAGTACAAAGTGGGCCACCGATTATCTACGTCAATGGTATGGCGATGATCTGTTGAACAAACCACATTACGGGGAAACCTTCTGGGCAGGACGGATGATGTATCCGGAGGCACAGCAGGAGCTGCTCAGACTTGGAGCCGACCAGGATCAACCCCCCATGGTCAGAGCCACAGCCATTTCCTTATTAGGCGGATATCCCAATGCCTCCACCTCCCAGCTACTAGAACAAACTGTAGTTGATCCCGTTCCGCTGGTGCGCTATGCCACCATGACGGTGGTGGAATATGCCGAACCTGAATTTATCAGTAAGCTGGCAGTGCCCAGGCTCACCGATAGTGTAAAACTGGTACGTTTGATGGCTGCCAACTCCCTGGCAGGGGTTCCCCGGAACCTGATTCCCGAGGAGGCACTCCAAGCTCTGAACACTGCCCTGGAGGAGTACAATGCCTCTCTGATGATCAATGCCGACCATCCTACCACCCACCTCAACTTCGGGAACCTCTACCTGAATGCAGGCAATTATGAGAAAGCCGAAGCCTCTTATAAAGAGGCCATTGAGCTCGAACCCGGACTGGTGGGGCCCTATATTAACCTGGCCGATCTCTACCGGAGATTGGAGCGTGACGATGAAGGGGAAAAGGTGCTGAAGAGTGCCCTCGATAAGTATCCCGCCCTGGCCGCCATCCATTATTCTCTGGGATTGCTTAAGGTACGGATGGGCGACAACGTAGAGGCGATGGTCTATCTGGAGAATGCCATTAAATATGCTCCGGACGATCCGCATTACAGCTATGTATATGCCATCGGACTCAACTCGCAACAGCAGCCCCAGGAGGCCCTGAAGATCCTGAAGCGTGCGGTAAAACAACATCCTTACGACCGGAACATCCTCTACAGCCTGGCCACCATCTCCATGGAGAACGGGATGTCGCAGGAGGCTCTTCAATATGTGGAAAAACTGGTGGAATACTATCCGGAGGATCCAAACTACCAGCAGGTCCTGAATGTTCTTTCAAATTAATCAGATTTAAGTTCACCTTTTTATAAGTTTATTTGATTAGAATTCCCCATCTAATGACTTCATCAAAAAAAAGGCTCTCTTTTCTTGATCGCTACCTGACCCTGTGGATCTTTGCTGCCATGGCACTAGGTGTGATGGCGGGTCATTTCGTCCCTTCCATTGCAGATTTCTGGAATGGCATGAGCCGGGGGACCACCAATATACCCATTGCCATCGGTCTGATAGTTATGATGTACCCACCACTGGCCAAAGTTCGCTATGAAGAGCTGGGTGACGTGTTCAAAAACCGGAAAATCCTGATCCTTTCCCTGGTTCAGAACTGGATCATCGGTCCGGTTCTGATGTTCATCCTGGCCATCGTCTTCCTCAGGGATTATCCCCATTATATGGCAGGTCTGATCCTGATCGGCCTGGCTCGCTGCATTGCCATGGTCATCGTATGGAACGACCTGGCCGAAGGAGACCCGGAGTATGCAGCCGGACTGGTGGCCTTCAACTCCATCTTCCAGGTGCTGTTCTTCTCGGTTTATGCCTATCTGTTCATTACCGTAATGCCCCGCTGGTTTGGCCTGGAGACCTTTGAGGTGGATATCACCATGTGGCAAATCGCAAAAAGTGTTTTTATCTACCTCGGCATCCCTTTCCTGGCCGGTTTTCTTACCAGGTTTATCCTGATTCGGCTTAAATCGAAAGACCGGAGTGAGGCAAAAAAGTGGTATCATGGGAAGATCATTCCAAAGATCAGCCCCCTTACCCTGGTGGCCCTGCTCTTTACCATCTTTGTGATGTTCTCCCTGAAAGGTGAAACCATCGTGGAGATTCCCATGGATGTGGTCCGGATCGCCATTCCACTTGTGATCTATTTTGTAGTGATGTTCCTGGTTTCCTTTTTCATGGGAAAAGCCATGGGTGCAGGCTATGCAAAAACCACTACCCTCTCCTTCACCGCCGCAAGCAACAATTTTGAACTGGCCATTGCAGTGGCTGTGGCAGTGTTTGGAATCAGCTCCGGCGAAGCCTTTGCAGCTGTTATCGGCCCTCTTGTGGAGGTGCCAGTACTGATCCTGCTAGTGGGAGTGGCATTGCGTTTCCGAAGGCGCTATTTCAACGAAGAGATAGCGTGATTTTGTGAATCACCCAAAATCCATTATATTTGCATCCGCTTACAAAGTAAGCAGCGTTCTAAAAAGACATTAAATACCAAAGATATATTGCGGGGTGGAGCAGTTGGTAGCTCGTTGGGCTCATAACCCAAAGGTCGTAGGTTCAAGTCCTACCCCCGCTACTAAAGAGGACTCCTCATCAGATTTGATGGGGAGTTTTTTATTTATACCCTCTGAAGTCCTTTTATATTGTGACTTTGCGAGGAACAAGGAATTTACTTTTGAGGTTAGATATGTCCTTTTTGTAGTATCGACGACAATACCTTCAGGAAATACCAATTTCTGTATCTTTCTCTTTTCTTCCAATGTGCCTAACTGCCAGGATGTGTGAATGTTCTGAGATATTTCTATTGATTTATTAAGATAATGTTCAAGGTTAGATATTTCAAATTCTGATGTCTGCAATTTTTTCCTAATTTGATCTATTTCAGTATTCTTTTTCAGCCTGAGTCTTTGATATAAATCATCATCATCAAACTTGCCATAAGCATACCTTTCATCCAATGTATCTAATTCCGCCTCCAGGGCCTTAATTTGTTTCCCGTATGCGTCCCTGTCATCGAAGGACTGCTTTTTCATTCCCACGAAGGTTTTCTTTAGCTGTAGAAGGAAAGGCTGTATGTATTGGTCATCTAACCTAAATGACTCCAGCAACTCAATAAACATTGGATGTGCTCCCTTGGTCTTCATCTTTACCGAAGATTCTGCATTTATTGAAATCCCAATACACTTTTGACATTTATAATAATGGAGTTTCTTTTTTTTAACCTCGTAACCTGTCAACTTCCTACCACAGTTAGGGCAGTACAATGTCCCAAGAAGCGGCCTTCGATCATTATTCTTCTCAATAGTATAACCCTGGTTATTACCATCAAGAATATTCTGCACACGCCAGAAAATCTCTTCCGAAATTAGTGGTCCCCAATTCCCTTTAATTGGTTTACCTTCAAGGAAGGCATTAGTTTGTATTCCACAGTAAAAGGCCCGCCGCCACATCGAACTTATATTCTGTTTTGTAATTTTAACACCTAAATCATCAAGTCTACTAATAATCTCTACATCACTTAACCCTTCCAATTTCCAGTTCCAGGCCTTTCTAAGTTGAATGCCATCTTCATTAATCTCTATACGTTGCTTTACATCTCGTTTAAGCGGGTCTACGACACGAGGACCATAATGATCATAACCTATTGGAACAACTCCAAAGTGCTGACCTGATTTGATAAACTTTTTCATTCCAGGGATCGTGTGTTTCAACCGCTGGTGGTTTTCCTTTCTGGCTTCGATTAGCTTGTTGTAGATAGTCAATTTATTCTCATCAGTTGTAGTATCAAGTCCTGAACTCACCTCAATAAGATGAACACCCAGTCTTTCGACCAAATCTTCTACTATTGTAATTGCACTCCCGCCAGATCGAGAAAACCTGCTTATCATATAGACTAAAATTCCAAAAGGCTTTTTGTGCGATTTCTTTACCTTGTTTATTAATGCCTGAAATTCTTTTCTTGTTATATCTCTCGATGCTGATTCATTTAGGTTTCCAAAACATTCGGTAATGTGATATCCTTTCTTAGTTGCAAAGATTTCTGCCTCCTCTCTTTGAGTGGAGAGAGAGTAATTTTCCTTCTGATTTTTTGAGCTTACCCTGGTATATACCCAAACTTCTCTTGTGGTTGGTAGAGTCTTCTCTTTTCTTCTGGGCTTTGTAAAACGGTTGTATCTCTCTAGGTCATTCATTTATAATACTTCTGTAACAAATTGTACTAAGTTGATATAAGGTATTGATAATCTCCTCTGTCTGATCCTCGGATACATTTCTAAATCCGTCGCAGGATCTCAGTTCATTGAAAGTGATGATATATGACGAGTCCTGATATTCTTGTTCACCGTCAGGAACACAAATATCAGTGATGGTGCCACCAGTGCAGGATGTGCTCTCAATCGTTGGATTGAAACAGGTATTACCTGTTGTAGATTCATATGGGTAATTATCTTTCAATATTATTGTCTGTGGTTTAATAAAAATATAAAGAAAAAAAGCCGTAAAGAGAAATCTGGCGTCAAAAAAATGGGGCCATAAGTAGAAATTATATTTCTATGAATGCTAGATTTGACGCGCCTTTCAGGAGGCTATTGATATGGCGGAGTTCCATTCCATGGAGGCTGAGGTTATAAACCTGAAACCCTCCAGATTGTATTCTGGGTTGATTTGGGACTATTTCATCCCTAAAGTGACAATTCTGTTATTGATCCATAAAAGTGTCCCAAATGAGGATGTTTAAGGGTGCTGGCAAAGAATAGGTAGTCAATTGATGTTATCGGGTTTTTTAAACTGATGTTTTCCTTTCTCCCAGCGAGCTTTTTGCTCTGGCGTAAACATCTCTTTTAGGGATTCATATTTAATTTTATTTGCCTCTTTTTCTTTGTCCCATTTCGGATATACATTTTCCTCCAGAAACTCTTGCCGATCAGCATCCCCAAATACCGACCACGGTGGAGGAAGTTTAATTAACCTTACTTCAGCTGCCAATACAAATTCAGGATTCAGTTCGTAGCCAATATAATATCTGCTGTTTGCCCTTGCAAAATCACCTGATACAGATGTGCCAGAAAAACAGTCAAGAATTTTATCTTCTTCCTTTGTTGTTAACAAAGCACATATCGTTGGGACGTCAAGAGGAAATGTTGCACTATGTGTCAGATGAAATCCTCTCTTTTCCTTAGATTCTTTTCGTATATCAGCTGTATTAGCAACATTTGTTTTTAGAACTCCGTCTCTGAAATCTAAACCTGAAATTATCTTTGGATCAGTTTTACCTGACCCATATGAAATTTGGCTCTCTGGATCACTAAGCCTATTGAGCCATTCGTCATCATAATAGAAATTTTCCGATTTTACGAAATGGTATATTGGTTCATGGCTGCGAACGCTTCTTTTCCCTCTTGTATATGTTGGGTTCCTCTTAATCCACAACAGCTCGTCATTAAAGATAAATCCCAATTCCAGCATCTTCAGAACGAATTTATGAGGGACGGCCTGATATTTCCCATTTATGACACAATCATTTATATTCACGAAGCAACTCCCATCATCCCGCAAAACCCTGTAACATTCTTTAAATACTTTCATTAGGTTCATTAGGTATATTTCCACCGACTGTTCCATCCCCAATTGTTCTTTTCCTGTGCCATAGTCTCTCATCTGGAAATATGGTGGAGAGGTGATTATACAGTTGATAGAACCGCTTTCGATTTCTGACATATCCTCAGAGGACTTGTTATAGATCTTTGTCCATTCACTTGTAATTTCATATTCCTTCGGAATCATAGTTTCATTATGCTTCCGCTTGGTCATATCAACGAGTGTTTGATATTGACCATTCAATGTCGTTTTATTATTATCGAGGGAATTGAATACACTTTCATATTTTTTCGATCCTTTTCCGAAAAGGTCTGAGGCCATTTTGTCAATACTCTTGATTTTATCGAAAGTATCTCTTGAAACCGTCTTCAGTAATTCATCTCTAGTATCTTTTATCTTTTTAAGATCCTGATTAAGATCAGTACGCTGCCCCTTCTTTACCTTGTAGTACTCTTCAAAGAATTGGATTTCCTTGAGAATCTCGGTATAGGACTTTTTGCGTTGTTGATTTGTTGAAATCGACTTAATGTCCATTTCCTCTTGATCGATTTCCTGATAGAGGACAGGAACTATATTAATCCCCAGATCCTTTGCGACTTGATATCTCAGATTACCAGAAATTATCTCTTTGGTGTTCTCATTGACAAGTAATGGTTCAATGATACCTTCACTTTCGATGCTCCGTTTGATGTTTTCATAATTTTCCGGAGTCTGATACATTTCCAGTTTCTTCTTGTTGGGGTGGATGGAGTCAATTCTCACAATTATGACTTCCTTTTTTTTCGTCATGGCAATTTAATTTTAACCTTCTCAGATATCTGAGAAAGTTAAATTTAGCAAAACTAATGATCAAGGAATCCGCCCATCAATGATTTGAGATCCAACATGCATTATTCTATCGCCAGTGTTTTTTTTCGATTTGCAGGTATTTATAAGGGAAGAAGCTTGACTTTTTCGAAAAATTTCGATACTATTTATTCAGAGGTAAACCTCAATATCATTTTGGCTATAGCCACACACAATTGCCCTTGAGGGAAAAGAATAGATTTTAAAACAACTCCGCCTAAAGGCAAACAAAATGAAATTGTATGGTCGGCTGAAAATAACGGTGGCATACATTTTCCTTAGCTCTACCATGGGACAGCGTACTCAGGGCAGCGATAGAACAAAGAGAGAAGTCGCAGGATACGCCAGGTTGCCGTAAGACCTGAACAGTTGCTTTCAGCCATTGGCACACGGTGATGACCAATGGCCTCGGATCCCTCAATAAGATCAAATAGGATAACGAGAAGTTCTAACCTTTGTAGTGATACAAAGGACTAGACGAACTCTTCCTATTTCCTAATAAGCCCACCCTTACTGCCTCTAGAGTTGCTTTCAATAAATCCTGAACTTTTTTAATCAAAAATGTAATACTGCAAAGAAAAAGGATAACAATTCTTAATCTGCACTTTTTGTCGTAGAACAAACCCAATAGTGATCTAGGTATTTCTGGCAGAAATCTTGGCTAGGAATAGGAATATCAAGATTTCTTTACCAAATCGATGAGTAAAAATTATGTAGTAGTATTTCTTCCCTCCTTGAATCAGCAGGTAAAAACTAATAAAAAATAACCCTAAAACCCAAGCCAAAGCGTATGACAGAAGTATTTATGGGTATGAAACCCATGTCAAAAAAACTCGTCGTAAGAATTACAGATTCTCAGGCTAAATGGCTTGCAAAAGCATTAATTACTGAGAAGACAACAACGTCAGGACTTATTCGAAATGCAATTAATACCTACCTGATAGAAAACACTTCGAAATGATTCTAAAGAGGATATACCAACTTATACTTTTGATAAAAGTCGAAGTTGTCCTTATTCTTCTATTCATTGGTCCACAACACTTTACAATAATATCAGCTTAACATGCTGAATATCAGCTTATATTTACGATGTTTTCAGCTGGAAGTATAAGATAAAAGCTTATTTTGGCCCCCACCAAAATAAAGATATTATGAGCTTAAAGGGACAGCGAACCACAACTTCCAGCCTCGACTGGAATGACTTCAGATCATTAATCGCAAAACTTGAACGAGATGAGGAATTCAAATTCTGTTTATTAATCTCAATCGGGGTCTTCACAGGACTTCGTATATCGGATCTCCTTCAACTAAGATTCAATCAGTTTGATAATGATATTCTGACTGTTCTGGAGCAGAAGACAAGAAAAACCAGGAGAATCAAAATTAATCCTGACCTGAAAGAGATTGTCGACAGGATAAAGACCAGAATGGTCGTAACAAACGCCGACCAATATATATTCCTTAATCGATATGGTTCGAAACCTATTGACAAAAGTTATGTGAACGTGAAATTGAAAGAAATCGTTAAGAAGTATGATATAAATATTGACGGGAATGTCAGTAGTCACATGTTCAGAAAGACCCTCGGCAACCGAGTTCTAAGACTTAATAATTACAGCAATGAATCCGTTATATTATTGATGGAGTTGTTCGGTCATTCCAGCCCGTCCATCACGAAGAGGTACTTGGGACTTAGAGAACGAGAGATACATGATGTCTATGACAGCCTTCGTCTTTAATCTCGACATGGAGGGTATATTCCATGAAATCAATTTTCGAGAAAGAATTGTCAGAACAGTGTTTTGTGTTTAAGGAAACCTCAGATGGGTATTACAGCATCACACCAAAGAATCGGATTGTTCAACCGATAAGTGTTCAGTTAATAATTTCACGACCAATTATTCAAATCATTCACGGAAGTCAAAACGGGAATGAGATTGATGGAATAGGGTATTTTCATTTTAGTCTGAATTCAGAACAACTCCCAGAATACTTCGTCTTCGCCTTCAAACACATTAGAAATGAATCGGTACAGTTCATGATCATCTCGATTGAAGAATTACGAAAGAGGTTAAAGAAGAACATGATCAGATACCGAAGTGGTGAAAATATAGAACTCAAACTCTGGCTGATGGACGAACACATATATGATACTTCCACTTTAGGCTGCGAAGGCGAATGGTACTATCTGTCCAAAGGTAAAGGTGGACGGATGATTGACAGAACAATTTGGAATTATACTAGCTTCTGGAATAACTGGGTTCTGGGATCCAGGGAATAGAATTCAATCTGCACAGAGGGTGATAAAAACCACAACTCATTCAATTTCTTGGTATTAGTAGGTTCTAAAATTTGGAAATCATGAAGGATCTTTTCCGGAATGGGTTACAATTCTCAATCTGCACAGTGATTGGGTGCAGATTGACATATTAATCCCCGGGGGGTCCCGGGAGATGGATGCCGCCCGGGTGCTACCGCCGTCATCTGACCCATATTAGCGAATCTGAGACCTTCAAGGGGGGGTCAATAGTCCGTTTGAAAAAAAATAATTTTTCTGAAAAAAGTGATAAAACCAAGAAATGGTCAAAGTCAAAAAATATTTTGGCAAATTTCTTAGGGAAAATGAGCTATGATTTTTTATATACAAAGTCTATGGAGAAAGGTGGCAAATTTCACCTAGCTACAAAATATTCTCAACTAGGTTCATTCCTTAATATTATAGGCAATCAGGGTTGAGCCATGCCTTATGTAGAGCGTTCCCCTATGGATAACTGGATGCGCCAGATGCTGTCCGGAACCAAGATTTACCTTAGTTACACTCACAATATCAAATCCTGAAGGAGTCGCTTTCACAAGTGCAAGTTCACCCCTTTCACTGTAACAATAAAGCATTCCTTCGGCCGCTATAACCACTCCTTTAGCAATGGTATCCGCAACATACATCTCTTTGCCTGTATCCCAATTAAGGCATCTCCACTGCCGGTTTTTGTCACCAGAAGAATAAAGGTAGCCATCCACCAGAACAGCACCACCCATCCGGTTATCTATGTTTGGATTGAACCACAATTCCTTAATAGCGCTCGCATCATCACTGATCTCAAGTAATCCGCCACCCTGTCCATATCCACTGAAATAAAAGAGTGCACCGTCGTAATAGATGGGTGTATTGGCATGCACACTATACTGGTTGGACTGCTTTTTGGACCACATTATTTTACCGGTTTCAGCATCGAGTCCGATCAAATGTTCCTGTGTATGAGTGACCAGGATTTTTATTCCATTATGTTGGAAAAGAAGGGGGGAGCAATAAGCCGAAAGTTCGCCCAAGCCCTTGCTGCCCCATACCAGTTTCCCGGAATGCCGGTTTAATGCGACCACATTGTAATTCGCTCCACCAGGAGTTGCATAGATAAAATCCCCATCCACCACTGGTGTTTCATTCACTCCCCACCTTATATTATGCCCGTCAAATTCCGTAAAGAGCTCCCTGCTCCAAAGGATGCTCCCCGATAAACTATTAAAACAAAGCAAATTCCCAAGGCCACTTTCAAGGTAAATTTTTTCGTCGGCCACAACTGGCGATCCCCTGCTACCATAATAGCTCTCGGTAAATTCCGGACCGTATGGCTTTTTATATAAAACCTTACCATTCAAGTCAAACTTGAACAGGTAACCCTCTTCCCCAATCATCCCGGTTGTATAAACAAAATCCTGATCCACTACTGGGGAGGAATAACCCTGGCCCAGCTGATCATAGGTCCATGCAATTTCTGGGCCTTCTTCCGGCCATTGTTTTAACAAGCCGGTTTCCTGGTAAGAGCCGTTGCCAGAAGGTCCCCTCCACCGTGTGGGTTCTTGGGCATGAACCCCTGAAAAATAAAGGATTACAAATACTGCTGAAAAGTAAATTATCAGTCTGGAGAAAGATGTATTGTTAAGTTTCATGTCAAATGATTTCAATTAAAGTGAGCGTAGCTCTTTCATACATTTTTAAGTACTCAGTTTTTCTGAAAATGTGACTTAGTGTAGATTCTGCAAAATCTGAGGCATGGTTATTGAACCCATCTTTATCCCATTTGGAAAACACTACAACGAAGACGGGATGTCGAGCGCAACCAATATCCCCACGCTTTAATAAATGGTTGTGATCGACTTCATTATTCGGTTTTAAAAACCCTTATTGCAATGTATTGTTTTGCAGGAATTTCAATTGTAACTCTTCCGGTATAAATCCCTTTTTCCTCTATGCTCATTTCCCATGTATCAATAACATCCACAAGAAAACTGCTTCCTTTTGGCAAATCAAATGTTTTACTTGTAGCAGACGTTTTACCATAATAATACAGGTAATAAGTATCACCGGCCTTTGCCCCATTTTTACTAATATTAGTTAGACCGGAAGGGATAGGTTTTTCATGATTCTGATAAATCTCGTTAGCTAACCATGACACTCGATCAAAACTTTCTCCAACGGGAGTTCCGCCTTTCCAAAAGTATAGTTCATTTCCATAAGATTCACCATGAGTGGCATAAGCTCCCTGAATTGTGGCTGACCAATGACGAAATACTTCTTCCTCACCACTTAGCTTTCCCCAATAGGCGCCAATATCGCCTTCGTAACCATATTCATCCAATATAACCGGCTTATTATACTGCGACTTAAATGTATGCAAATCAGTTAATTCCTCTACATCTCTACTAATTTGGTAACTTACATGTGTTACCCAATCCTTATTCCAATCATACTTTGATCCGGGAAGGCCATGAACTGAGAGT
Source organism: Bacteroidota bacterium (assembly GCA_003648635.1). Lineage (GTDB taxonomy): Bacteria > Bacteroidota > Bacteroidia > Bacteroidales. The sequence continues at coordinate 12,480 of QMPQ01000079.1, forward strand.
AAATGGTTGTAAGGGTCAGCTTCGGCCACTATTAGCCCCAAAGTATCCCAGTATTCAACTGTTTTATCAATCAGGTCGTATTCATTAACCATCGACCACCAAACATTTTGATAAGCTGAAAGTCGTGCAACAACATATTCCAGGTAAAATTTCCTTTCATCGGCCGTCATTTTATCCAATCCGAACTCTTTTCTATCGTAAGGATGAAACAGGATAAAATCGGCCTGGATGCCTAATTCTCCTAAGTCAGCAACACTTTGTTCTATCATTTTCCAGAATTCAGGATTTGGTCGGGAGAAATCCCAGTTATGATTTTCTCCTTTAAAAGGTTTTATAGGCAATTTGTTGTTTTTATGAGGAAAGGGCATATAACGCACTTTATTATATCCGGTGCCCTTTAACGACTGTAAAGTCTCGTCGTAATTCTCAAGTTCCCAGCAATAAAGAGTTGTTCCAACAGGATAATAGGACTCACCATTTGCATAAGAAAAATGGTAATTTTCTGCCACTTGAACCAGCCCCTTATTGTTTGTTGATGGTGCTGTGCATTTAAATTTTCCCTTTTTCCCTTTTAGAGCACTTCTGTTACTTTGGGTTTTATAATTCCAGGTTCCCTCTTTTGAAGGCATAAACCGAATTTTGTAAACGCCATCGCCATCGTAAAATCCTTTGATGTTTTCTTTTTCGCCGCCGTTAGTCAAAGTTGCGCTCAGTTCTACTTCAGTAAACGGATTGCCTTTTGAAGGCCCTTTCAGGGTAAGTTCAAAAATGTCCCATTTTTCAACCTCGCTTTCAATCTGACTTTGACAAGAATGAACAGTTGGAAATAGTAATATTAGAAACAGAGCTATTAATTTCATTTTATACTAATTTTATGGAACAACTTCGATAATTAGCCTTCGGTATCCTTTTAAAGATGGGCTCCCGTTGTCGCTTACTTCCAGAATCAGATGTATAGTTTCAGGTTTACTCACCCTGGGAGCTGTAAACGTTACTGTTTTTGAATTTGTAGTTTCTATTTCCACCGAACCATCAAAACTTCCTGGTTCTTTGTATTGCCACCACTTAAATTTTAGTTCATCTCCATCAGGGTCTTTGGTTTTTTCAGCATCAAAGCTTATTTTTTTACCGCTCTTTATTGTAATGTTTTTATCGCCTTTAGTTTTAACTATGGGCGGATGGTTTGCCTCATCATAACCTTTTACACACCAATCCATTCTGGCTTCAAAATCGTTATTGGCATCATTTACCCATCTTCGAAGCGATTTTTTTATGTCACCGTCATCTTTGGCGTCGGTATATACTTTTTCAAATTGATTGAATTTGGTAAATCGACCTCCCCAGCCACCGTAGGTAGGATGCTCGTGGTTACGTAAACCATTGGCAATGGAATATAAAAAGGCGGGGGAATCCCCTTCGCTAACATAGTCCTGAGGATATAATGAACCCAATGGTCCATGGTTTTTCTTTACGTTGTTTTCAATGAAATCGTAGGTGTTTTTCTGGCTTCTGTAATTCCAGGTTCCGGCAAACGAACCACAATACAACATGGTTACTTCAGGGTGATTTTGTTCAATGTAATTGCCGGCTCCGTCCTGGTACCAAATATTATACATTATAACTTTTGAAAGTGCCCTTTTGTAATCATCGGGATAATCCTTTTTTAATTTATAGAAAGCACGAGCAGCAGTATTTCCGCCTCCCCAGGCCTGGATATAAACCGGTTCAGGATTTTTTTCAAGCATTACTTCAACAATTTTATCCGAACCCGGAGTGTCTTTCCAGTTCTCAGGTGTAAAGGTTGTTTTTGCACCAGGTTTTAATTCCCATCTCTTTTTTATCAACCCTCTCAGGTGGTCGTGGTCTTCATCGCCAATAAAACTAACCTTTTTTAAATATTCAGGCGTAGGATAATCGGGGTTGTGTTTAATAAGGTTCGAATAGACCTTAGCGTATGCTTCTAATTGATTCTCATACCAATCTTCTTTGCTATGTCCTTCTCTTTGAAATATTGAATTTGTTTCAATTATAGCACAGACCTCGACATCACAGGTATATAGTAAGAATCGAATCATTGAACTGTGATCATCAATTTCTCCATCCGTCATTACTATAATACGTGGTTTTGTATTTCCTGAATTATGCGCAAATGCAAGAACAATATTTGAGTTCGTGAATAATAGAAGTAAAATAGTATAAAAAGAAATCCTGATAAAATTCACATAACAAGTATTTAAAATTTCTGTAAATTTATCCTCGATATATTACCTATACAAAAACTATTTTGAAATAAACATGCGACATCCCGAGGTATTATATAGCTTTGAAGAGCGTAGAGAAAAATATAAACCCTATGGTTTTACATGCGAATTGTGGAAACCTGAGCTGATGAATAAACCGGACAGGCATAATGAAATTGAGATTAATTATTTACCCGAAGGAAACATATCGTATTTATTTAATGATGCTAAAATCACAATCTCTGCAAAAAGTCTCACAATATTTTGGGGGCTTATTCCTCATCAAATTGTTAACCATACTAATTCTATTCCGTATTATGTATTTACTATTCCCTTGACAATATTTCTAGAATGGAAACTACCAGCCTTTTTTGTCGATAAAATTCTTGGAGGGGAAATCATTATTGAAAACGCGGGGGATCATTCTTCTTATGACGGGTTCATCATGAAGAAATGGATTCATGATTATTCCGTTGAAAAAGACATCAAAGTGATTCAACTCGAAATGCATGCACGGTTATTAAGGATGATTAAAAATGTACTACCTGCAAAAAAAAATTACGGTTCTCAAATCCGTTCATGTGAAGTTCGTACAATAGAACAAATAGCGCTGTTTATAGCAAAGAATTATTCTAACCCAATTAAAGCAGGTGATATTTGTAATATAGTTAGTTTACATCCTGATTATGCTAATGTTATTTTTAAAAAGGCTTTTGGCATGACAATTAATAATTATATTATTTATGAAAGAATTTCCCATGCTCAACGCAAATTGATTTCTACTGATAAGAGCATTACAGATATTTTATTTGACAGTGGTTTTAATTCTATAAGTAACTTTAATAGAGCATTCAGGAAAATCAATAATTGCACGCCAAAGGAATATAGAAAGCGATTTTCTCACAATGAGAATTATAGGCCTTGAGAAAAGGATCATAAATGGTGTATGTTATCCACCACAAATTGATAAAGTGAAAAAGGGCTTTGGGGGTCTTGGAAATGAGAGAAGGGTATCTCAAAAAGGTTATGATTAAATCTAAATGAAATGGGACAACTGGCAAAGAGTTTTCAATAAGCTTCTATATAATTTATAGTGAAATGTGCCATAGTAAATATGGAATTCGTTATCTATGATATCTGCCAAAAGACTGTATAAATTCCTATTCAACAGATATCACATAATCATGAATTTTCGCAAGATCATTCATCAATTCAAGGTTAGATATTTCAATCACCTTGTCTACTAGAAGAAACCTTGCACGAAAGTGCAGGGTTTTTTATTTCAGGGCGTTAAGCTTGCTTATAGGCCCTGGAGTAAAAAAGCACTGAGGGAGCGTAGCGACTCAAGGTTTCTTTTAGTAAAGCACCCCCAAATGGTACTCGCGAGGCTGCAGGCCGAGCAACACTACCCCCGCTACTAGAGACCCTCTGAAGTCATTGATTTCAGGGGATTTTTCATTTTGTGCTGACAAAACTGCTGGCGA
>QMPQ01000080.1 GCA_003648635.1 Bacteroidota bacterium
AGCGGTGGATCTCTTCAAGCTGTAGGCTTGCCTCTGCACTCTCATCCGGGTCCTCAATGTTTCCCGACACCAGAAAAATATGCGGAACAAACTGGCCTGAAAGCGGGAGTATCTCCCCTTTGGTATCAAGATAGAATCCAGCCTTGCCCTCCGGCATGATCCGTAGCAGTGGAACACGCTGCTCCAGGCGTATCTCCATTCTTCCGCTTACATCGGTGCTCACTTCTGCACCCATGATATAGGCATTCTTTTCCAGGAGCCTTTCAAGCTCCCTGGTATTGATCTCACGCATTGGGTAGCCCTGCAATTGAAGGCCCTCCGATTGGAACATGGCTCTGATATCCGAATCGGTCACAAACCTGCTGTGGACCGTATCGGACAGCACCACATCGATGCGCATGCAAAGCACCTCGTCCGCTTCTCCGGAAACAAATCCCAGGATCACTACAAACCATGCAGCAAGTCCTGTCCAAATCAATATTTTTAAAATCCTGCGCATTATATTCTCATGCACCACTCTTTAAGTGGTCCTACAAACTGGTTAATATCACCTGCTCCCATGCTTACCAGCACCTCCGGATTCCTCTCCTTCACCACCCGCAATAGCTGCTCCCGTTTAATAAGCACCTTTTCATCCATCTTCACGAGATCCAGGAGCATCTCAGAGTCAATCCCGGGTATGGGTTCTTCCCTGGCCGGGTATATCTCCATCAGGATCAGTTGATCGAGTAGTTCCAGACTCTTTGCAAACTGATCCGCAAAATCACGGGTCCTGGAATAGAGATGGGGCTGGAAGATTCCGCATATCTTTTTATCCGGGAAGAGTGCTCTTACGGATGAGAGGAAGGCTGTTATCTCCGTGGGATGATGAGCATAATCGTCAATGTAAATCCTTCGCTCATTGTTTACATGCACATCAAAACGCCGCTGTACGCCCTTGTATACTGACAGGGCCTGGATAATACTTTTAGATGGAACGCCCAACTGGTGAGCCACCGCCACAGCTGCCAGGGCATTCTCCACATTTAACATGCCCGGTATCTTCAATTTTATCTCTGGAAGAACCGTACGAGGTGTATGTACGGTAAAGCGGTAACCCAGACCATCCTGAGCCAGGTTAGCCACATGATAGTCAGCCATCTCCTCATCTACCGAGTAGGTATAGACGCTTACATGATCGGGGACCCTGGGGCTAAGACCAAACTTCAGAATCAACTTCCCCTTCTCACGGATTTGAGCAACATAGGACTCAAATCCCCTGTGAATATTCTCCAGCGAATGGTAAATATCGAGGTGATCCGCATCCATGGAGGAGAGCACCGCGACCTCAGGGAATAGGGTCAGGAAGGACCGGTCAAATTCGTCTGCCTCAGCTATGATAACTTTTGATGCAGGATCGAGATATAGATTGCTGGAGCTGTTCTTGCTAATACCACCCAGAAAGGCGTTGCATCCCAGGGCAGAAGAGTGAAGGATATGGGCCAGCATGGTAGAAATGGAGGTCTTGCCATGGGTGCCGGCCACTCCCACACCCCTGCCTGTGTTAAAGACCTCTCCCAGGGCCACCGATCGTTTGATCACACGAAATCCTCCTTTACGAAAATAATTCAGCTGCTGGTGATCTCCAGGAATGGCAGGTGTATAGATGACAAGGGTACGATCGGGATTCCGGAATGGCTTGGGAATGAGCTGCGAGCGGTCCTCAAAACAGATATCAACCCCTTCACGAACCAGATGATCGGTTAGTACAGTGGATACCCGGTCATATCCGGCTACTGCTTTACCCTGACTTACAAAATAGCGGGCAAGGGCACTCATTCCGATGCCGCCTACACCAATAAAATAGACATTATTTAAATTAGCCCAGATCATTGTTCAATCAATATATTGTGCACCTCGACCGCGATCCTCTGCGAAGCATCGACAATGCCAAGTTGTTTGATATTCCTCGATAAGTTTTCTTTTTCTAATTCATCCTCCATCAGCTTGAGCATCCGGTCCACCAACTGCTCCCCGGCATCAACATCGGGAATCATAAGGGCTGCACCCTTGCTTTCCAGCGACTTTGCATTATGGGTCTGATGGTCTTCGGCTACATTGGGAGAAGGCACAAGGATCGCCGGTTTTCCCACAATACATAACTCTGAAATGCTCAGGGCTCCAGCTCGGGAGACAATGATATCTGCCACTCCATAGGCCAGATCCATTCGTGAGATGAAAGGCAAGACCCGGATATTCTTAAGACCACTGGCCTTCACCTTCTCCTCAACCTCGGCATGATAATACTTTCCACACTGCCAGAGCACCACCAGGTCTACCCTATCCAGTTTGTCCAGCCCCTCCATAAGACTGCGATTCAGGGTACGGGCACCCAGGCTGCCACCCACCACCAGGCACACTTTCTTCTCCTTTTCTATTTCAAATTCCCTGTACCCCTCAGCCGGATTTGCCTGGAGCTCCAGCAGTTTTTGTCGAACAGGATTCCCCGTAAGCACAATGCGGTCTGCCGGGAAATAGCGCTCCATCTTTTCATAGGCCACACAAATGCGTCGCGCCGACCGGGCAAGCAGTCGGTTGGTAAGCCCGGCATAAGAGTTCTGCTCCTGGATCAGAATGGGAATTCCTTTGCGGGCTGCGGCCTTCAAAATCGGGCCACTGGCATATCCGCCCACACCCACAGCAAGATCAGGAGCGAATCGAGCTATGATCTTACGGGACCGGATCATGCTTACAATGAGTTTATAGAAGAAGGTGATATTTTTTAGTGTAAGTCTGCGCTGGAATCCTGCCACCGGTAAGCCCTCGATGGCATAGCCTGCTTCGGGTACCTTTTCCATCTCCAGTTTACCCAATGCACCTACAAAGAGAAACTTTGTATTCTGTAATTTCTCCTTCAAGGCATCCGCGATGGCGATGGCAGGGAACACGTGTCCTCCGGTCCCACCCCCTCCGATCAGTATGCGATATGCAGGTTTCTCAGGCATTAACTTCAAATTCGGTTCGTTTATTCGCTTTCTCATTTACCTCTTTGGGAGTCGGATCCTTTATCTTGTCAGCTGCCAGTACAGGATCTCCCGATGCTGCATCTTCATCGCTTCCTTCTCCGGACTCCCCCTTCTCGCCGGGTATCTCTTTGGTTCCCCAGCTCACCGACAGGATCATTCCGGTGGCCATGCTGGTAAAGAAAATGGATGACCCACCCATACTAACCAGGGGAAGGGTCTGACCGGTAACAGGGACCAGTCCCACCGCCACCGCCATATTCACAAAGGCCTGCAATACAAGTCCCATGGAGAGGCCAAAGGCCAGGAAGGCCCCGTAGGTGCTTTTGCTTCGGCGGATGATCATCCCGGCCCTGAAGAAGAGCCATAGATAAAGTGCAATTACAAGGATCCCTCCAACCAGGGTGCCGTACTCTTCGATGATAATGGCGTATATAAAATCTGAGTAAGGATGCGGCAAGAGATTCCGCTGGGTACTATTTCCTGGCCCCTTTCCGAAAAGTCCACCCTGTACGATGGCCACCTTGGCCTGGTCGGCCTGGTAGTTGTCTCCTTCGCCATCCACATAGTTCTCGATCCGGTTCTTCCAGGTGGCGATCCGGCCTTCCTTGTTGAGCAGCAATGCCCCGCCTATAAAAATTGATAAAGCAAAAACGCCTGTGAAAATCATTACAGCCAGATACATAAGCGGAATTCTTCCAACAAACATCAGACTGAAGGCTGTAACAAACAGAATCAAAGCCGTGGAGAAATTAGCCGGCAGGATAAGTGCACATGTTCCAATAATCGCCAGGGAGATCTTGCCAAAAACCCCTTTAAAATCCTTGATGTTATTCTGGTTCACCGAAAGTATCTTGGCCAGATACATCACAAGTGCGATCTTCGCAAAATCTGAAGGCTGTATGGTAAGTCCGGTACCCGGAATCTGCAACCAACGGGTGGCCTCATTGATATTGGTCCCTGCAATCAGGGTAAGGATCAGCAAGGGGATAGACAGATAAAGGGCAAACACCGATACCCTGCTGAAGATGCGGTAGGGAACCAGGTGCACAAAGAAGATGATAAGTACACCCAACAGGATGAACTTTAGCTGGCGAAACAGATAAAAGAAGGTATTCCCTGACCGGTGCTGATAGGCCAGTGATCCGGTTGAGCTGTAAACAGACAAGAGGGATATCACCAGGAGGATTAATATCACCATCCAGATTATCCTGTCGCCTTTTATATACCTTCTTATCTTCATTCTAAGCAATCATCAGAGAGATCTCACTGCATCTTTAAACTGTCGTCCCCTGTCCTCAAAACTCTCAAACAGGTCAAAACTGGCACAGGCCGGTGAGAGAAGTACGGTCTCCCCATCCCTGGCCAGATAGTAGGCAGCTTTCACTGCATCATCCATATTACCAGACTCCACAATAGATTCTACTTTTCCATTGAATGCCTTTATAACACGATCATTTTCCTTGCCCAGACACACAATGGCCTTTACTTTATTTTCTACCAGGTTAAAGAGTTCGCTGTAATCATTGCCCTTATCCACTCCACCAACAATCCAGACCGTAGAGCCATTTACACTCTCCAGGGCATACCAGGTAGAGTTTACATTGGTGGCCTTGGAATCATTGATAAAGTTGATTCCATGAACCTTGGTAACAGTTTCCAGGCGATGTTCCACTCCCTGAAAATCCATCAGTGCTTCACGTATCACTTCGTTACGGATCTTCAGAACGTTCCCTGCAATACCAGCAGCCATGCTGTTGTAAGTATTGTGTCGTCCCCTAAGCGCGAGCTCCTGTACGGACATGCTGAAGTCCACATCATCATATTCGATATGAAGCTCCTCTTCATGGTCCACCCAGGCCACATCGTGCTCCTTTTTTTGATAAGCAAAAGGAAGCTGCTCAGCCCTGGTTACAATCTTCTCCAGCTCCTTAATGGTGATTTCATCGTCGGAACAGAAAACAAAGTATTCCTCCTCGGTAAGGTTCTGAGTCACCCGAAACTTAGAATCCACGTAGTTCTGAAAATTGTAATCGTAGCGGTCGAGGTGATCGGGTGTAATATTGAGCATAATGGCAATATCAGCCTTGAACTGGTACATTCCGTCCAACTGAAAGCTACTTAGCTCCAGTACATAGTAATCATAGGCTTCTGTGGCTACCTGGAGAGCAAAACTGCGGCCCACATTCCCCGCCATACCCACATTCAGACCCGCCTTGCGCATCATGTGATGTATCAGTGAGGTGGTGGTGGTCTTACCGTTGCTACCTGTAATGCATATCTTCTTGGCATTTGTATAGCGACCTGCAAACTCAATTTCGGAGATGATTGGAACCTCCTTTTTGCGAAGCAATTTAATAATAGGGGCACTCTCCGGGATTCCCGGGCTCTTAATCACCTCTGTCGCATTGATGATCAAACGCTCGGTATGTCCTCCCGATTCATAGATCACCTGGTACTCATCCAGCAAGTCCCGGTAGAAAGGTTTGATCTTTCCGGCATCCGAAACAAAAACATCAAATCCTTTCGAGCGGGCCAGGATGGCTGCTCCCGTCCCACTCTCTCCTGCACCAAGGATCACTATACGTTCTCTGTTTTCCATAGGGTATGTTTTAGTATATTATCTCATCTTCAGGGTTACAATCGATATCACTGCCAGCATGATTCCCACAATCCAGAACCTGGTCACAATCTTGGGTTCGGGATATCCCTTCTTCTGGTAATGGTGATGAATGGGGGCCATCAGGAACAGCCTTCTGCCTTCTCCGTATTTACGTTTGGTCCGCTTGAACCAGCCAACCTGCAAAATCACCGAAATGCTCTCAAACAGATACACACCGCAGATGATGGGGATCAATAACTCCTTTCGGATCACCACGGCAAATACGGCAATAATCCCTCCCAGGGCCAGGCTTCCCGTATCGCCCATAAATACCTGGGCCGGATAGGAGTTATACCAGAGAAATCCGATGCATGCCCCTATAAATGCCCCGGCAAAAATGACCAGTTCACCTGCCTGGGGAATATGCATAATGTTCAGGTAGTTGGAGAAGATAGCGTTCCCCGACAACCAGGCCAGCACACCCAGGGTAACCCCGATGATGGCCGCCGAGCCTGTGGTTAGTCCGTCAAGCCCATCCGTGATATTGGCCCCATTGGAGACCGCCGTCACAATAAAAATTACGGCCAGCACAAAGATGATCCATACCAGGTGATCGGCATATTTCCCGCTGAACCAGATCAGCCAGGAATAATCGAATTCGTTGTTCTTAACAAAGGGAATGGTGGTAAGTAGATCCTTGTGTTCCTGGGTAATATAAAGGTTCCCGGCCTCGTCCACCTGCATCTCCTCGGTCTTGTACTCGTTAAAATTCTCCTGTGTTATCTGGATCCGCTCACGAATCATTACATCGTCGCTGAAGTAAAGGGTCAGGCCTACAATGAGTCCAAGCCCTACCTGTCCAACCACCTTGAACTTTCCACGCAGGCCTTTCTTATTCTTTTTAAATACCTTGATGTAATCGTCCAGGAATCCGATGAGACCCATCCAGACGGTTGCCACCAGCATCAGGATAATATAGATGTTGGTGAGGTTTGCAAAGAGCAGCACCGGAATGATAATGGATGCCAGGATAATGATCCCTCCCATGGTGGGCGTTCCCTGCTTCTCACTTTGCCCCTCGAGACCCAGGTCACGAACCGACTCCCCGATCTGCTTCCGGTGAAGCATTTTGATGATTCGTTTTCCAACAATCATGGAGATCACAAGGGAAGTAATAACCGTTAAGGAAGCTCTGAAGGAGAGGTACTGGAACATACCGGCTCCCGGAAAATCGAACTGCTCAAGGTATTCAAACAAGTGATATATCATGGCCTATCCCTTTAAGTTTTGTTTCAGAATCTCCATATCATCAAATGCCCTCTTCTCACCGGCAATCTCCTGTGTATGCTCATGACCCTTACCGGCCACAAGAATAATATCTTTCTCCCCTGCAATGATACATGCCGTGCGGATGGCCTCCTCGCGATTTACAATGCGCATAGTACGTTCAAGCAGATTTTTTGGTACTCCCTCCATCATCTCATTCAGGATAAGCTCCGGGTCCTCATCCCTGGGATTATCGGAGGTAAGGATCACCTTGTTACTGGCTCCTGTAACAATCCTCGCCATTTCGGGGCGCTTCCCTCTGTCCCTGTTGCCGCCGGCTCCCACCACAGTGATGATCTCACCACCGGCCACATTGACCTCATGGATGGTATCCAGCACATTTTGCAGGGCATCCGGGGTATGTGCGTAATCCACAATCACGGTGGTTCCTTTCGGGGAATGGAAGGTCTCGAATCTGCCGGCCACAGGATTCAGTTCACTCAATGAAGCCATCACATCATCGGGATGATGCCCCAGTAGGATGGAAGTTCCATATGCGCACAGGAGATTTGATGCATTAAATCTTCCCGGTAGCTTAACCCATACTTCACTGCCATTGATCTCCATGGCCGATCCCTCCAGGTGCATCTCAGTAATCTTCCCCCTGAAATCGCACATGGAACGCAGACTGTAGATATGCTTTTCCGCCTTACAGTTCTGTAACATCACCAGGCCATTCTTATCATCCCCATTCACCAGGGCAAAAGCATCGGCCGTCAGGCGGTCAAAAAAGCGTTTCTTAACACTTAAGTATTCCTTAAAATTCTTGTGATAGTCCAGGTGGTCCCGACTTAGGTTGGTAAAGACACCACCGTTAAACTCGAGACGCTCCACACGTTCCTGATCGATGGCATGGGAGCTTACCTCCATAAAACAATATTCACAACCAGCATCTACCATTTCCCTCAGGAGTGAATTTATCTGCAGGGGATCGGGTGTGGTGTGGGTGGCCGGACGACTCTCCTCACCGTTCAGTACCTCGATGGTGGAGATCAATCCAGCTCTGAATCCCATATTTTGATGCATCTGATGCAGGAGTGTGGCAATGGTGGTCTTCCCGTTGGTTCCGGTAACACCCACCAGGCTTAATTCTGCAGAGGGGTGACCGTACCAGACCGAAGCCAATTGTGCCAGTGCCTTCCGGCTGTCTGGTACGCAAATAAGGGGAATACCTGGATCGCTCCTGTCGCCTGTCTCTTCACAGATCAGTGCCGCTGCTCCCGAAGCTATGGCCGCATCAATATAGGTATGACCATCGGCCTGCACACCCCTGATGGCTACAAAGAGATCTCCCCTCCGGACCTCCCGTGAATCGAAAGTTATCTTCCTGACAAGGGGATTCTGATCACCGTTTCCTGCGGTAAGCTCCAAATCCTGTATGATCTCTTTCAGTCTCAACTATCCCTCGTTTATACTCATATTCAGTTTGACAACAGTTCCTTTCCGAATGATACTGCCCGCTGCCTGACTCTGTCCCCGCACAGTTCCCCTTCCATCAGCATGCACCTTTAAGCCTCTGCTTTCCAGCAGGTAGACTGCATCTTTCAATCCCATATCCACCACATTGGGCACCAGTTGTGAGGCAACGACTCTGGAGGAGGATATTACTCCCTCAGGTGTGCTTTTTGTGGAAACCCAGAGGCTTTCATCTCCCTGTTGTTGTAAGGGGAGCTTGAGGTAGTCAAAAGCAGAAGCCAGGTCCTCGCCATTGCCACTCTTGGAATAGGGAGCCTGCAGGCTTTGCTCGGTAAGCAGTCCCTGGTCTTTGTGTAATTCATAGTCTCTTGCATAGATCCGGTCAGTAATCGCCCGAAAAATGGGACCTGCCACCACATTACCATAGTAGATTTGTTTGGATGGAGCATTGACCACCACAATGCAGGAGTACTTGGGCTCATCGGCCGGGAAATATCCCACAAAAGAGGCCTGGTACAGTTTGCTATAGCCCTCCTTGCTTAACGACAGCTGTGCGGTACCGGTCTTTCCGGCAATTTTGTAATGGCTGTTGGCCAGATTACTGGCGGTTCCGCTATCCACCACTCCTTCCAGCATCTTCTTAATATTTTCCAGTGTCTCCCTGGAGCAAATGTGCATATTCAATACTTCGCTCTTTCCTTTTTTGATCACCTTGCCGTGGAAGCGGATCTCCTCAACAAATATTGGCTTGACCTTCTTCCCATTATTGGCCACTGCATTGTAGAGTGCAAGGATCTGCAGGGGAGTCATGCGAACCTCGTAACCATAAGACATCCATGGAAGGGAGATGCCCGACCAGGATTCACTATCGGGATATTTTATATCGGGCTTACCCTCCCCCTTAATCTCCACACCCAGCTTCTGGTTAAGCCCCATCTCGTAGAGGCGGTTTATAAACTGCTCCGGTTTTCCCTTGTAGTTTTCATAGACAAGTTTCGTGATCCCCACATTGGATGATACTTCAAAAGCACGTTGAACGGTGATCTTCCCCAGCGATCCGTGCTGGCTGTCGACCACCTTATGTCCATAGTAAGAAGTTTCTCCATTGCCTATATCGACAATGTCTCCGGGGTGGACATGCCCATCCTCCAACAGGGCTATCATGGAGGCCAGCTTGAAGGTGGAGCCAGGTTCGGTGGATTCCCCGATGGCATAATTATAATCCTCAATGTAGCTCCCATCCTCATCCCTTGAAAGGTTGGCGATGGCCCTTACCTTACCGGTCTGCACCTCCATCAGAACTACGGTACCGTGATCAGCGCCATGCTTGGACAGCTGGTTGCTTAGTGCACTCTCTGCCACATCCTGGAGGTCCACATCAATGGTGGTGACAACATCCTGGCCATCTTCAGGCTCGATTTCATTGGCATCATTGATGGGCATCCAGATATCGCCACGAATCTTCCGCATCAGCCTGTACCCTTCGACACCTTTCAGTTCATTATCGTAGGCCCCCTCAAGACCCACTACACTCTTATAATCTTCAGTCATGGTATAGCCTACGGTACGTGCAGCCAGATTCTCATAGGGCCTTCTCCTGCGGTTTATCTGAACATACCGCACGCCTCCCTTGTACCTCCCCAACTTATAAATGGGAAACTGTTTCACCTTTTGAAGCTGGGTGTAAGTCACATTACGCTTGACCAGATAGTAACGGTTTCCATCCTCATGGGCCCTGACCAGTCTTCTTTTATAGCTGGTCCAGTGGTCGTCCTGAAACAGCTTGGAGAGGGATTTGGAGAGTTCATCCACACCGGCATCGAAGATCGCGCGGGTAAAGGCTTCTGAACGGAAATCCATATAGATCTCGTAAAAGGGAACCGATACTGCCAGCAGCCTGCCGTCGGAAGAGTAAATATTTCCCCTGTTGGGCTCAATCACCGTATGACGGACGGTACTGCTCTCTTCCCGTGCCCATTCCTCCTTTTCGAAGAGCTGAAGATGAAGCGCCTTCCCAAATATCAGCAGGCCAATAAGCAAAACTCCCAGGTAAACCAGGGAGGTCCGAATTAGTATATCCCGCTTCAGTGACATCTTACTCTTCGTTTTGTATCAGTTTTTTAGGGGGCTCCAGGTTCTCCTCAAGTCCCAGTTCATATGTGTTGACCAGACGCTTCACTTCCGATTGCCTGCTGATCCGCACCAGCTCCGAAGAAGTAGAGATGGACCGCGCACGTAACTCCTTCACATCGCTTTGCAGCCGATTCAGATGAATGACGGTCTTCTCCGCATGATTCCTGTTGGCGATGGATAAAAAAGCAATCAATACCAGCAGGAGGATAAAGCGCGATTGCTTTAGTACAGCCTTTCGGGTCAGCACGTTCCCATCAAGGAGGTCGCGAAAGGATAAACTCTTCTCTTTTTCCTCAATGGACGGATCAAATTCTATGTTCTTCTTTTCCCTGCTCATCCTTCGATTCGTTCTGCTATTCTCAGTTTGGCACTCCTGGCCCTGTTATTTTCTTTTAGCTCCTCCTCTGAGGGAGTAATCACACTCCGGTTCACCAGCTTCCAGAGCGAAAGGACATTTCCATAGAAATCCTTCTCGATCTCCCCTTTCAGATTTCCCGACCGCATAAAGTTTTTTACGATCCGGTCCTCAATGGAGTGGTAGGTGATTACCACCAGTCTGCCACCCGGATTCAGACAAGCGGCAGTTTGCTCCAGCATCTCCTTAAGGGCCTCCATCTCGCAGTTCACTTCGATCCGCAGGGCCTGGTATACCCTTGCCAGGAATTTACTGGGCTTGTGCTTGGGGATGAACCGCTTCAATACCTGCTCCAGATCTCCTGTAGTTTCGATTCCAGCCTCCTCCCTGGCCGCCAGTATGGCAGTTGTAAGAGCGAATGCATTTCCAAGTTCTCCGTACGAAAGGAAGATTCTAACCAGCTCTTCCCGGGGAGCCTCATTCAACAATTGTGCTGCAGTCTGCTTACTACGCACATCCATGCGCATATCCAGTGCTGCATCTGATTTGAATGAAAAACCCCTTTCAGGTTGGTCGATTTGATGAGAGGAGATACCCAGATCAGCCAGAATTCCATCTACTTTTTCAATGGCATGGTATCTCAGGTAGTGTTTTAGGTATCTGAAGTTTGCCCCGACAAAAATGAGCCGCTTATCTTCCGGAACATTGACAAAGGCATCCTGATCCTGGTCAAATACTACAAGCCTGCCATTTTTACCCAACTTTTTAAGAACTTCTAGAGAGTGCCCCCCTCCGCCAAAGGTCAGGTCTACATAACTGCCCTTTGGTTTAATATTTAGTCCTTCGATGCTTTCATGCAATAATGCTGGCTTATGATAGCCCATTATTTTTCCAGTTCATCTATTGATCCGCCTAATATTTTCTCCGCCATGGCTGCAAAATCATCGTCTGCCAGACTGACCTTCCCATATTGATCCGAAGCCCAGATCTCTATTTTTCCAGACTGTCCTGCCAGTACTACCTCATTATTGATTTCTGCAAATTCCATCAATCGCTTCGGAAGAAGCATTCTGTTATTGGCATCCAGGGATACCTCTGCGGTCCCGGAGAAAAACATCCTGAGAAAACGTGCATGCTCCTTGTTGTAGGGATTGGTCCTTGAACGAATGATCTTATTTTGCCTCTCCCACTCCTCCATGGGATACATGATCAGACAGTTTTCAAACAGATCACGTTTCAACACAAAGCCATCCTGAACAGCTTCTCTGCTCTGCTTTTTGAAAGCAGCAGGAAAAGAAAGCCGTCCCTTGGAATCGAGCCTGACTGTATAGTCTCCTATAAACGTAATCATGCGATTTTCACAGGTTTAACGGTAAAAGTAGCACTTTTTCACCACTTTGTACCATTTCACCCCACTTTTTCCCACTTTGTTAATAACTTATCTTTTAATACTTTTGTCTTTGCACTATGGGACAGCAGGGCCCTTAAGCGAAAATCAATGGACGAAGCAACTCACAAAAAGAATTTTAAACCCATCAATATCAGGGACTTATTTATGGAGAAGAGTCCCAGGCTGGCCCGATGGATCCCAGGCTTTGTATATCGGCTTCTTTCCCGGATGCTCCGGATAGATTTCATGAATGATCCCATTCTCTACAATCACGGATATAAGAAGGATGTGGATTTTGCCAGGGCTTCCATGGAGGCCTTCGATGTGACACTGGAGGTCTTAGGGAAGGAAAGTCTTCCCTCGGAAGGGCGTTTTATTTTTGTGGCCAATCACCCCCTGGGTGGATTCGACGGCATGATGATTATAAGTGAGTTATCCCGAAGTTTTCCCCATCTGAAAGTCCTTGTGAACGATCTGCTGACCAATGTGAAAAATATGGACGGAATGTTTGTTCCCATCAATAAGCACGGGGCTCAGGCCATGGAAAATGTGCGTCGTATCAATGCCATTTTTGAGTCAGACGAACAGGTAATGTCTTTTCCCGCCGGACTGGTTTCCAGAAGGAAAAAGGGAATCATCAGGGATGTAGAGTGGCAGAAAAGCATCATCACTAAAGCAAAGCAGTCCAAGAGAGATATCATTCCAATTCATGTATCCGGCAGATGCTCCAATTTCTTTTACAACCTGGCCAAGACCAGGAAGTTTCTGGGGATCAAAACCAACATTGAGATGTTCTTTCTTCCCAACGAATCGTACAAGCACCGAAACAAGCATTTTGTGATTACCTTTGGGAAACCGATTCCCTACCAAACCTTTGACAAGCGTTTTACTCCTATCCAGTGGGCTGCCCGGGTCAAAGATTATACCTACTCCCTGATTGAAAAACCAGAAGGTGAGTTCAACGATATAAACAAATAAGCTGTCGGTCATGACAATGAAAGATGTAATCCCACCTGTTCCCCAGGATATCCTTAAAGAGGAATTGTCCGGTGATCGCTTTATCCGGAAAACCAACAAGGGGGGAAACAAAATCTATATAATTAATGCCGAAAATGCACCTAATACCCTGCGGGAGATCGGACGGCTCAGGGAACTCTCCTTCCGGAATGCCGGTGGAGGAACAGGGCTGGAATGTGACCTGGATGAATACGATACCGGAGAAAAAGCCTACCAGCAATTAATCGTCTGGGATCCGGATGAAGAAGCAATCCTGGGGGGATACCGTTTCTTTATTTGCGATTCCAGCAAATGTATTAAGAACGGGAAGGTTAGTCTGGCCACATCCAAACTCTTCAACTTTTCAGAGGACTTTGTGAGGGACTATGTTCCCCATATGATTGAACTGGGACGCTCCTTCGTCCAGCCCAAGTATCAATCCACAGCCCTCAGAAAAAAGGGGCTTTATGCACTTGACAATTTGTGGGACGGACTGGGAACCCTGGTACTCGATTATCCAAACAAGATATATATGTTTGGGAAAGTGACCATGTACCTGCACTATCACCAGTTAGCCAGGGATATGATTCTCTTCTTTCTGAACAAGCACTTCCCTGACAAAGAAGGTTTGGTAACGCCGAAAGATCCCTTGAGAATGGCTACAGACAGGGCCAAACTTACAGCCGTCTTTACCGGTCAGAATTATGAAGAGGATTACAAAATCCTTTCCAAAGAAGTGCGTGCATGCGGTGAAAACATCCCTCCCCTGATTAATGCCTATATGAATCTCTCACCCAGCATGAAGACCTTTGGTACCGTGCTGAACAAGGGATTTGGAGATGTGGAGGAGACAGGTATTATGATCAACATCAATGATCTCTACAAGGCTAAGGTGGAGCGACACGTACTAAACTATGTGCCCAAGGCCTTGCAAAAAATCAGAAATATCAGGAGAAGAGACCTGAAAATCAAGAGATTGAATATGCGTTTTAAATTCTACAAGCGCAAATAGCTTAATAAGCCCGGGTATTGATTCCGTGTATGTAGTTCAGGAAAGAGGTGCTAACCACCTTGTTACCTCCCGGAGTGGGATAATCGCCTGTAAAATACCAGTCACCCAGATCATTGGGAACCGCCTTGTGCAAATTATCAATGCTCTGGTATACTATCTGTACCTCAGCCTTCACATTTGAATCGGTAAGCATCTCTGATATTTTATTGCTTACCTGCTGCTGGGTAAAGGGTTTGTATATGTCTTTTACATAATTGACATACTCCTCCTTTGGCAGGTTCTTCTGCATTTCGCACTTCTTGAATACCTCGTTGATTACATGCTCCATCTTGTTCTCCTTGAGAAGTTCGATCGCTGCCTGAAAAGCTGTGAAATCGGCCAGCCTGGCCATATCAATGCCATAGCAATCGGGGTACCTGATCTGGGGAGAGGAGGAGACCACCACAATCTTTTTGGGGTCCAGCCTGTCCAGTATTTTAATAATGCTCTGTTTTAGTGTGGTTCCCCTGACGATACTGTCGTCAATAATGACCAGGTTATCCAAGCCCCGCCGTATGGTTCCATAGGTAATGTCATACACATGGCTTACCATATCTTTCCGGCCCTTGTCCTGGGAAATAAAGGTACGCAGCTTCAGGTCCTTAATGGCCACTTTTTCAATGCGGGCACGCTCGGTCATAATCTTCAGAATATCCTCCTGACTGCATTTCCCCTTTAGCTTGACCAGCTCGTTCATCTTCTTAACAAAGGTATGATCCTCAATCCCCTTGACCATTCCGTAAAAAGCGGACTCGGCTGTGTTGGGAATAAAAGAGAAGACGGTGTTGTCCACATCGTTGTCGATGGCTTCAAGGATCTGGGGAACCAGGAGCTGACCCAGTTTCTTCCTCTCCCTGTATATCTCCTTGTCACTTCCTCTGGAAAAATAGATTCTTTCGAAGGAGCAGGATTTCCGCTCCTGCTTTTCCCTGATACGATTAAGGGAGATCTCTCCGTCCTTTTTAACCACCAGCGCATGTCCGGGAGGCAGTTCCTTAACACGATCAAAATGCACATTCATCGCTGTCTGAATCACAGGACGTTCTGAAGCTACAATTACCACCTCTTCGTCGTGGTAATAAAAGGCCGGTCTGATTCCCCAGGGATCACGCATGGCAAACAGATCGCCATGACCCAGCATTCCGGCCACCGTATATCCCCCGTCCCATCTTTTACTGGCAAGCTCCAGGACCTTCGATACATCGAGGTTCTTGGCGATTTGATTTGTGATATCCACATTGGTAAAACCCTGGGTCTTATATTGATCAAACAAACGCTGGTTTTCCTCATCGAGAAAATGCCCTACCTTCTCCAGCATTGTTACGGTATCCGAATACTCTTTGGGATTCTGTCCCAGCTCGACCAGGGTATCGAATAATTCATCCACATTGGTCAGGTTAAAATTACCGGCCAATACCAGATTACGGGTGCGCCAGTTGTTTTCCCGCATCACCGGGTGAAGATTGGCTATGTTATTTGAACCAAAAGTTCCATAACGGAGATGGCCCAGGTAAGCCTCACCCACAAAAGGTAAATTTGACCTGGCCCAGTTGGGATCGTTAAAGGAATTTGGATTCTCTTTTTCTGCTTCCTCGAACCTGGAGTAAATCTTTTGGAAAATCTCATTGATGGCTGAGGAACCCGTCTCCCGCCGGCGATTGAAATAATTCTTACCCGGGGGTGTATCCATTCTGAGGCTAACCACTCCGGCTCCATCCTGGCCCCTGTTCCGCTGCTTCTCCATCAAGAGGTAGAGTTTTTCCAGGCCGTACCTCCAGGAGCCAT
>QMPQ01000081.1 GCA_003648635.1 Bacteroidota bacterium
ATCAACTATAGTTCGTGTATACATATTTTTCGTCAAGAAATACCAATACATCTGATTGAATATCAGCCCGTTCAACTCCAGAGAAAAATGTTTAAATTGAAATTCGTGATAAACTCACGCTAGCTGTTTTTGCGCAGTTTTCGTATCTGGTTCCAGTTAACAAATTTTCGCAGGAGATCGTAAAGCAGGAATATATATAACACCAGGACCGACAGCCAGATGACCCCCAAGTTAAACCAGTATGTATCGATGGAGAAGGGGCCCAATCTTTTTACAGGCGAAAACAGATGAGCCCTGCCAATCCTGGAGCGGGGCACCTGGTATACTGGTGCAGTATTACGGACCAGATGACTGTCCCATTCCCGTATGAACTGGAACCGGCCTTTTACAACAAGTAGTTCCTCCAGTCTTTTATTGGTATAGTTCTCTTTCATCTGCACATAAGCATCCTCCCCTCCCCAGTTTTTAACCATGGTGGAAACTCGTCGTTCCCTTTGCTGGTCCGCTTCTCTTTTCATCCATCTATAAATCTGGCTTACCCGGTTCAGCGAGTCTGTTGCTGTCTTATAAACCGTCTCATTAAACCCGGAGCGAGTAAAGCCTTCCGGAGATCCAAACGAAGCCACCAAAGTCGTTTTGCTTAAATCGTTTAACTCATTTTGGATCAGTTCCAAATCTGCTTCACAGGATTCAGGAACCTTACCACTTGAGGATTTATACCTGATGTCTTCGAGTCTCAGTTGGATTTCCTGGATCCGGATGGCCTCGTAAGACGCATTGGCTCTGTCCTGGTCAATTTCAAAAAACTCTCTGGTATACCTGTTTCCCTTGAACTGGTGGACGGCCACAGCCTCATAGGCCCAGCGTGAAGGCATTAATTCACCAATTATTGGGACATATTCAGGATTATTATACAAATTGTTCAGCCTGTCAAAAGGGATCATCACCCCACTGAACAATAATTGGGGAACAACAATGAACGGGATCACGATATAGCCTGCAATCATCGAATTGAGTCCGGCCGAAATATTCAAGCCAATCACATTGGCCAGGCACGACACCGTGAAGAAGATGGCCCAGTAGTGAAAATACATCCCCCGAATTTCCAGAATCGAATTTCCAACCAGCACAAATGTTAATGTCTGTATTGCTGAGATAATAAACAATACAAGGATTTTTGAATTCAGGTAACTAACACGACTAAGACGTAGGAAGGACTCTCTTTCCTGGATCTTGCGATCCAGGAAGATCTCCTTAACACTTACCAGCAATCCCATGAACATGGAGACGATGACCCCGATAAACATATATACCGGAAGGTTCACGTTTTCCCTGAAAATATAGCTGGCCGAGGGCAACAAATCATTTGTAGAACGGATGAACCAGGTACAAATCAATGCCAGCAAAGGTGCTTCGAGTAAGGTGATCAGGAGGTTCTGCCGGTTAGTCAACTTGCGGAGTATATTTCGTTGGAAAAAAATAGTGAATTGTTGAAAGGCGCCGGGAATATGAAAATCCCGCCTGGGCAACACTTTCTTTTTGCTTTTGATCTTCTGCCTTGACTCAATCCTGTCCATGTAAATATCGTACCACTCCTCGGGCGATACCTTTCGTTCGCTTGTAACTTTGCCATACTCATCAATCTGCTTGGCCTCAACCATCTTCAAGATCTGCTCTGGCATCACATTCCCACACGTCACACAATGTCCAATATCAGCATTAACATAGTTGCTGAGCTCCTTGAAATAGGTGATGGCATCAATGGGATTTCCTTTGTAAATTATGTGTCCCTCCTTATCAAGGACCAAGAATCTATCAAATAACTTATAAATATCCGAATAGGGCTGATGGATATTGACAATCACCAGCTTTCCTTTCAGCGCCTGCTCCTTCAGAAGTAACATCACCTTCTCCGATCCACTGGAAGAGAGTCCCGAGGTAGGCTCATCCACAAACAACACCGCAGGCTCCCTGATCAGTTCCAGGGCGATGTTGAGCCTCTTCCTTTGCCCGCCACTTATAAATTTCTTCAATGGATTCCCCACCTTCAGGTCTTTGATCTCCTCCAGATCAAGATCCAGAAGAACCTGGTTGACCCTACTAAGCAACTCGGCTTCAGAAAGATTGCTCAGACAGAGTTTTGCATTCAGATAGAGATTCGTAAATACACTAAGCTCTTCGAGCAGTAGATCATCCTGGGGAACAAAACCAATGATTCCTTCAATCTCTGACTCCTCTTTGTGAATATCGTAGCCATTGATTGTAATCTTTCCCGCCTGTGGTTTCAGCTTTCCACACAGTATATTAAGCAGAGTTGACTTTCCAGCCCCGCTTCCTCCCATGATTCCGATCAGGTTGCCCGACTCTTTACTGAAGTTGAATTTTTTGATCCCATTTGTACTGTTTTTGAATCGGTACTCAATATTCTTCGCCAGAAAAGATATTTTTGCGACCTCCTTAGCATGATGGAACTTCCCGGAAATATCACTGTAATAGACCGGACTGATCAGCGACCCGGTAATCAGGGATCCATGTTCCAATAGCTCGATCCGGTCCTGAATAATGGGTTGTCCGTTTAGAAACAAATTCATCTCACCCAGGTAGCGAAACACATAGGTATCAGTACTGGAATGGTGCAGAATGGCGATCCTCCCCTCCAGCTCCTTCTCCCTCAAATGCCTGATTCCTTCAACATAGGGCAATTTCTTACTGTCGATGACCATGATTCGCTCTTTGTCAATGGCTTCGCAGGCATTCAATACAAAATTCTTGGTGTTATCATGCTCCCTTCTGGAAATGTTGAATGAATCGGCAACCGTCCTGATAAAGGCAAGCTCCTTGTTGGTCATCACATCATCTTCGTTGATAAACTCCACCAGCCTCAGAAAAACAATGAATTTTTCTCTCTGTAAGAGGTCCCTGTTAATCTCCTCAGTAATACATTTTAGTTTCTCCGAGTCACTCAGGGTCTGCCTGTGATGCGTAATACCACCACCGAACAGAATTGGATGGTGAATTTCCAGGTAATTATCGAATACAACCAGATACTTGTTAATCAGGTTGGTTTTCAGGTGTTGCCTGAGAAAAGTCTTTACAATGGACCTGGCTTTGAAAGAAACACCATCCTCTGATACATTGGCTATTATTGCAAATAGCTGTAACAGCGCATTTAATACGGCCTCTTTCATTATGTGTGTCAGCCTCTACCGGCCGATTCTTGGCTAGACGATGCTATTGCGCAGGGCGCCGATCTTTCCTTCCAGAATTTTCAGCTGCTCATTGGTCATGATTTCGCCAACCCCCACATAGAATTCTTGAATATCAGACAGACCTTTGTATAAATCGCTTACCTCTGGCACATCTTTTACCGCTTCGAGCAAGCCCACCAACTCATTCAAGGATTTCTTTTGCTTTGCAAGCGCTTCAAGAAAAGCAGTATTGTCAATGGCTTTTAAGGCCACATTGGTAGTAATATAAACTCCCTCTATCCAGCTTCCACATACAACCAGGCGAGCCAGAACATCCTGCTGATTTTCAACAAGGTAATTCCATGTGTCATCAAATGATTCGGTTACCACTGCAATCAAAGAATCACGATCATCAATATTTTGCTCTATCCGCTCTGCATAGGTAATGTTAAAGGTTGTTGAAATACCAAGATCTTCGATCAGGATTTTGGAAGCCTCCAGGTAATTCATAGTTCCCTGCTTCATCATATAGGTGGTTGCATAGCAAAGATCCGCTGCATATACCCCAAGGTTCAGAACCTTATCGCGCTGTGTGATATACTCTCCGGCTTTTTCCGGACCATTGGAAAGGGATAAAATATAAGGCGCTCCTGCCTGATAAATATATTTTGTAATATCATAGGAGGTGGGAACCGGATAACCTGAAAGGTCTGTCACAACATCCTCCCTGGGAGCGATGTCTGCAATTTCCGGTATTCCAATATCTTGCTTCTTCTGGGTGGTATTACATCCTGTAAACAGAACTAAAGTAGTGGTTAGCAATCCGATTACATATAATCTTAGTTGTTGATTCATTGCCTTTTTCATGGTCAAGGAAATTAATTTCGTGCTAATTAGGTTTTCAAGCGTTACAATTTAGCAAAAAGTGGAGTGAATAAAAAATTTCACTACGATAACAACACAATACGAATCATCTTATTCAAATGACTTTGCTTAAAGGAAGTAGATCCCGGGTTTTACAAGCCCGAGACGGTGCTGTACTAGACGATGCCATTGCGAAGGGTGCCAATCTTTTCTGCAAGGATTTTCAGTTGTTCGTCGGTCATGATATCGCCAACCCCCTCATAGAATTCCTTAATATCTGACAATCCCTTATACAAATCGCTAACTTCCTCTACATCTTTAACTGACTCGAGCAGGTTCACCAACTCATACAGGGAAGTCTTTTGCTTTGCCAGCGCCTCAAGAATGCTTGTATTGTCAAGGGCTTTCAAGGCCACGTTGGCGGTAATATATACACCCTCTATCCAGCTTCCACATACAACCAAACGGGCCAGAACATCCTGCTGATTTTCAACAAGGTAGTTCCACGTATCATCAAAGGATTCGCTTACAACAGCAATCAAAGAATCACGATTATCAATATTTTGCTCTATCCTCTCAGCATAGGTGATGTTGAAGGTGCTGGAAATGCCCAGATCCTCAATCAGGACTTTGGAAGCCTCCAGGTAATTCATGGTTCCCTGCTTCATCTTATAGGTGGTTGCGTAGCAAAGATCAGTTGCATATACACCCAGGTTGAGCACTTTATCGCGTTGTGTGATATAATGTCCAGCTTTTTCAGAACCATTAGGAAGGGATACTTGATAAGGCGCTTGCGCCTGGTATATATGTGTTGTAATGTCATAGGAAGTCGGAATTGGATAACCTGAAAGATCCTCAACTAACTCCTCAGGGGGGACGTCTTTCGGTGCTTTCGAAGTTCCATTATCCTGCTTCTTTTGAGTGGTATTGCATCCTGAAATCCCAATCAAAATAGTGCTTAAAAATCCGATTACAAATAACCTTAAATGTCGATACATTGCCTTTTTCATGGTCGAAGGTTTTAATTTTGTATTTAATTGACGTTCAAACGTTACAATTTAGGGAAAAGCGGTATGAATAAAAAATTCACTTCGATAACAATTAAATCTTTAGGTAATTATAAAATCATATATCTTTGATCATAGTGTCAGTATAACTCAGATAACTGAATACAAATCATATTGTTCAAATGAATTTGCTTACATCCTATCTGCTTACAGTTAGCTCACTCTTCCTGGGGCTGGATCCCTGTTTTCATAATTCCGGGAAGATTGCATTGCAACCCGGTGAATGGCTGCTATTTGAAACCCTGGATCTGCAACAAACCGGCACCTGCTACGATGTAGCCTTCTATCAGGATGCTATTGTTTTCCTGAAATCAGGAGAAGAGAGCCTTTATCTGGTGCCCATGGACAGGCCCGATCCAACATACAGTCGGCCGCTTTTTAACAATGAAGATTTTTTCTGCTCCCCTGCAGCACTCTCTTTTTCTGGCAACTATAGCAAGGGATACTATACCCAACCTGTAATGGGAGCTGAACAGGCATATATGGAACAGATATTTGAAATGTCTATTGAGAATGATCAGGTATCCGGCCCTAGTGAGCTTACTTTTTCGGGCGATCCTTCCCGAAATCTCCATCCTGCAATCTCATCAGAGGATTCCTTGATGGTCTTCTCATCAGACCGCCTGCCTACCAGTGGAGGGCTGGATCTTTTTGTTAGCCGACGTACTGCGGATGGCTGGTCTAAGGCTCTGAACCTTGGAGAATCAATCAATTCCAGCGGCCACGAATGGTTCCCCTTTCTGGATAGGATGAACAACCTCTGGTTCTCATCCACTGGTCATTCAGGCTATGGGGGATTTGATATCTATATCTGTCCCTTTAATGGAACGGATTGGGGATTGCCGCAGAACCTTGGAGAAACAATCAACAGTCCGCAGAACGAACTGGGTTTTTCTGTTCATCCTCAGAAACAGGTGGCACTATTCTCCAGGACCTGGCCGTCAGAATCAAAGGGCATGTCCATTTTGATAAACCTTAACGAAGAGGCCCTTGATGCTGCCGGAATTGATGAAGGCTATGCCAGAGATCTTGCTGTGATCATGCAAGGGATGGCCAATTCTGCATCTCAGGCAGCAGTTCGTCCACAAACAGAATCCGAAACTTCGCCTGAACCTGAAACGATACCGGAACCCACAATAGCTGCTGACCAGAATCCTGTGGTATTCAGGGTCCAGATCATTTCCAGCCTGTATGAAAACAGCTTTCCAAGCGTATTGATTGATGGAAAGAGTTACAAAACCTATGAATATTTTTATTTGGGTTCCTACAGGATTACGGTTGGAGAATTCGGTACGCTAGAAGAAGCCAATGCATTCAGGATTCAATGCTTGAATTCCGGCTTTAAACAAGCTTTTGTGGCAGCGTTCAAGGGAGATGAAAGAGAAACAGATCCCTCAGTTTTTAAATAGAAGATCCCATGTACCACCTCATCGATCACCCCCTGATTCAGCATAAACTGACCCTGATAAGGAACAAAGATACTGGGACCAAGGAATTTCGCGAAAATGTCAATGAGATAGCCGGGCTGATGGCCTATGAGATTACAAGGGATATCCCCGTACGTAAAACGGAAACCGAGACCCCGATGATGCGATGTGTGACCTATGAACTCTCCAGAGATATCGTACTCATACCAGTACTACGGGCCGGACTTGGAATGGTGCACGGAATCACAAGTTTAATCCCCACTGCTAAAATCGGCCATGTGGGCATGTACCGAGACCATGAAACGCTTGAACCAACAAGCTATTATGCTAAATTTCCCTATCGAATGAAAAAAGCAGTGGTCCTTGTTCTTGATCCCATGCTGGCCACCGGAGGCAGTGCCAGTGCTACCCTTGATAAATTGAAAAGTGAAGGTGCAAGCGATCTTAAGCTAGTCTGTATCGTGGGTGCTCCCGAAGGGCTTGAGCGGATCAGGACAGATCACCCGGAAGTGCATATATTCCTGGCTGCTCTGGACGATGGACTCAACGAACAGGGCTACATTATACCTGGCCTTGGAGATGCTGGCGACCGACTTTTTGGCACCAACGACTTTCCGAAACAATTCTAGACGACTGCATTTCCGTATTTAACTTTTCCTTAACAGGAAAGATGGACATTTCTATTTAACTTGTGTCTAAGTAGAAGCGCACAATCTTAAACCCACCTGTTATGAAAAAACTCTTCACAGTAATTACCCCCCTGTTCCTGAGTGCAGTTCTCTCAGCTCATCCTGAAGAGCCCATACTGGCGGTCAACACCGATGTAATGTGGCACACCATTACTGTGGTCGATTATAAACCCGGCACTGAGAATGAAGCCAAATTATTGATAAAGAAATTTGAAACAGCCTCAGAGGCAGCTGGTAGTTCTTCGCCGGTAATCTACTGGTTTGAGTCTGGAAAATATGACCTGGTTATTACCTGGAAGCTTACAAATGGACCCGCCGACCTGCAAGGGAAATGGAGTCCGGATGGAGCTAGCTGGTGGAATGCCCTGGTCTCCCAGGAAGGTTCAGAAGAAGCTGCTTCACAGTTACAGGCCGATTACAACGAATTAATTGCCTCCTCGGTCACCCGAGTGGCGCGAAAAGCAAAATAGCTTAAGTTTAGCAAGTAATTTTCATGGGAGGAGAAGGCTGTCTTTAAAGAGATGGCCTTCTCTAGTTTAAATTGAATCATATACTATTTTGTTCTATTTTTACTTATATACCCTCACCCTAGATGAGTAAAAGCAACAAACACAAAAAATCTACAGCCGCCGCAGATACCACTGCAAAGGGCAGGCTCAACAAAAAATTCTATTTCAAGGAACTGGAGCACCTTCAGCTCGAGTTGGTAAAACTACATGAGTGGGTCAAGGCCAAGGATCTGCGCGTTGTTGTTGTTTTCGAAGGCCGCGATGCGGCCGGAAAGGGAGGAGTTATCAAGCGGATCACCCAGCGGCTGAATCCCAGAATTTGCCGTGTTGTCGCCCTGGGAGTACCCACAGAGCGTGAAAAGACCCAATGGTACTTTCAGCGCTATGTGACCCACCTCCCTGCAGAAGGAGAAATCGTTCTGTTTGACCGTAGCTGGTACAACCGTGCCGGAGTGGAGCATGTGATGGGATTCTGTACGGACGAAGAATACTGGGATTTCCTTCGATCATGCCCACGATTTGAGGAGATGCTGATTCACTCAGGAATTATCGTAATCAAATACTGGTTCTCGGTAAGCGATGAAGAGCAGGAGCACCGCTTCCGTGAGCGGATCGGAGATCCGCTGAAACGATGGAAATTTAGTCCTATGGACCTGGAATCCAGGAGCCGCTGGATCGAATATAGTAAGGCCAAGGATGAGATGTTCTCCTACACCGATACCAAAACAGCTCCCTGGTTTGTAGTTAACGCTGACGATAAAAGACGGGCCCGGCTCAATACCATTCACCATCTGCTCTCCAGGATCCCTTATCAGGAGATCAAGCATAAGAAGATCAATCTCCCTCCCATGTCAATGGAAGGTTATGTAAGGCCTCCTTTATCGGACCAGACTTTTATTCCGGAGATCTATTAAAAATATCCTTATTTTGCACCTTACTTAAGCTTAACTCTATAAAAACTGAAACCCTATTCCCATGAAAACATTACTGAAGTCAGCCCTCCTCCTTGTACTTTCCCTTGTTGTTCTCTCCTGCAGCACAGAAAAGAAGATTGAACTTTTTAACGGGCAGGACCTGGATAACTGGAACATCATCGTAGACAGTGAAGACGGAGAGCCCAAAGATCTCTTCTATGTGGAAGA
The DNA here is from genome assembly GCA_003648635.1 of Bacteroidota bacterium. GTDB lineage: Bacteria > Bacteroidota > Bacteroidia > Bacteroidales. The sequence goes on from QMPQ01000081.1 coordinate 8,887, forward strand.
TGGCCTTATGAATACTATCGGGGATCCTTTTGGTTATATCCGCACCAAAGAGTCCTACAGTAACTACAAGCTTCACCTGGAGTGGAGGTGGACCGAAGAGCCCTCCAACAGTGGTGTGCTGCTCAACGTTCAGGGTCCGGAACTCATCTTTCCCCATTGCGTGGAAGCCCAGTTAATGCATGGTAAAGCAGGCGATTTCGTTCTAATGGGCAAAGGAGCTGCTATCACTGTGAAAGACTCCACCTATCTGGTCACCTCCGAAGAGAGACGCTACCTTGCTATTCAAAAATTTGAGGAGAGCAGTGAGAATCCCGCAGGTGAATGGAACAGCTATGATATCACTTCCAAGGATGGTATCCTGGAGTTATATGTAAATAGCGTTTTGCAAAACAAAGGAACCGGCATGACACTCACCGAAGGGAATATTGCACTCCAGTCGGAAGGTGGTCCCATGCAGTTCAGAAATATCTATCTGCAGCCGTTATAGTCCCTACCACTTCGACATGGGATTATCTACCTTGATGGAGCCACTGTATTGAGCCACATTCAGACCCACTTTGTAACAGAAGCGGGTCATTTTTAAAAATTTCTCATAGTCAAGGGACTCCTCAACATCACCTACCATATGATAATCGCGGTGGGTTCCTGTAGAATAGAAAAGCACCGGGATATCTTTACGGGCAAAGCTAATATGGTCACTCCTGAAGAAATAGCGGTTGGGATCGGTCAGGTTATTGTACTTGTAGTTCCCCACCAGTCCTGATTCTGCAAGTGTTGACTCATTGATTTCCATCAATACCTTGCTCTGCAAACCGCCAATCACCTTCACCGAATCGCCCCCCTGAATAGTCAGACCGGAGCGGGTGCTTGCCTCATCCTCTTTCGTTTTGGTGCGTCCCACCATATCCAGATTAATTGCAGCAGCTATGTTTTCCCGGGCAACCAGCGGATGGTCTGCAAAGTACTGGGAGCCATAGAGGCCAATCTCTTCAGCAGATACCCAGAGGATGCCAATACTCCTGCCGGGATTCTTCTTTTCCATCATAAAAGCCTCAGCAATCTCAAGCAGTGCAACCGTTCCAGAAGCATTATCATCGGCACCATTAAACACTCCACCTAAGCCATCGGTACCCAGATGGTCGTAATGCGCCAGGTAGATCACCACTTCATTCTTCAAGACCGGGTCACTCCCCTCTATCAGGCCAAATACATTGAATACTTCCAGATCTTTAGTCTCCATGGTCAGTTCGATCTTCACATTAGCCCCTTCCAGCAGAAAAGACTGAGGTGCCAGGTTCTTGTCTATCTCCAGCTGGAGGTCTTTCAGGTTTTTACCAACTGAAGCCAACAACTGATCGGCCACCTGGCGATGTATCAATACCATTCCCGGCATGTTCCCGGGACTGTCGGCCGATTTCTCATCTTCCTTTTTCAGGCCCCTCGACTTACTGAGGAATTTGGCAACAGCCGGATTAACATCTACAATAGATTGCATTCCCGACTTGGGGTCCATCACAAGCATCACAGCTTTAGGTTGCTGGGACATGATGTATTGCATCTTGTACTGGAAATTCTGCATGTCTGTCCATTTGGCATTATCAAACTGCGCTTCGGTCCCTTCCTCATTCATGGGTGCCCGGTTCATGATTAAAACCACCTTATCCTGAATATCAATATTCTCAAAATCGTTATAGTCATGCTCCTCCGAATTGATGCCATAACCGGCAAATACCACCTCTCCTTCTATGATGGTATGGTCCCCAGCCGGAGAGGGGAACATGTAAAAAGGATCTGAGCTTTCTGTCACAGAACTATCGGCCGCAGTGATAGTAATGCCACTGTTTTCACGATCATATGCTTTCTCCTGAATGATATAGGATTGCATATAGTCCTTATCCTTATCCAGGGGCTGGAGGCCCAGTGATTCTGCCTGAACAGCCAGATAGCGGGCTGCGATCTGCAAACCGGGTTCCCCGGTGTCACGGCCCTCCAATTCATCGGAAGACAGAAAGAGCATGTGCCTTTTCAGGTCGGATGTATTGATGGATTCCAGTCCCTTCTTTTGAGCCTGCAGAGGTAGAATACTAACGAATACAAATAAGAAAGCTAACAGATATTGAAATCGTTTCATGGTAAGGTGTTTTGATAAAGTGCGCGATAAAAATAATAATATTACACAGAACTGCTCAGGCTAAATCTGGAGGTTGGTCATCTCTTCAGTGATTTGACCAGCATATTCGGGATATTCATATACCGGATGGCGCTGTTCGGTCTGACCCAGTGAGTAGCCGTATAATCCTTTGTAATCTTCTCTGTCCTCACCCAGGTCCTCCAGTTGCCTGAGGTATTCGTGGATCGATTTCGACTCGATAATAATAACCTTGCCCATTTTTTTAATGATGGGACTGTGCCGCCTGGTACTATCATGGTCAAACTCCAGGATCCTTCGCCCGTAGCGGGTAATGCCGACGACTCTGAATGTCATGCTCTTCCCTACCCCGGGAAGGTTGAGTACATTTCGGTCCGTTGCCAGGAAAGGCAGTCCGGTAAACTTTCTGAGTGCCTGGATATTTTCCACCATCATACTGGTCTCCTCGGGAAACTTCCTGATCGTATCATAATGTTCCTGGGCGATCTTTCCTGCTACCTTTTCCTCGAGTTGTTCCTGAACGATGCGGGCATTGGGAGTGAACCCCGCATTATTCTCCATGTAACCTTTAACGGCGAAAGTATAATAGGGCAATACCCCGATATCATTCAGAACCATTCGAAGTTTTGCCGAATGGCCCCTGCGGGAGGCCGCTGCTGTAAATACAAGCTGGTTGGTGACGGTCCAGCCTGCAGAAATCAACCTTCTGACAGCCTTGCCCGACTCCGGGCTTACCTCCATGGGTGACATAAAATGTGTCTGGATCAGAAACTGTTTTATTCCTGCTTCTGAGGCTTTCTCTTTAAACTCTTTGAGGATATTAACCAGCTTAGGGGTTATCCGCTGCGGCAGGTATACCGGTAATCGGGTCCCGATTCTGATCCTGACCAGTTCTGCCAGTTTCTGACCATCTGGAAGGGACTTATTCCTGGCAATTTTCCTGAGCGACATCTCATAAATTTCATCCAGCAAGAGGCGGATGGACTTATCAGAACTCATCAGACCGTCACCCCCGGTAATCAGAATGTCCCTCAACTGGGCATCCTTTTCAAAATATGTCATCAGTTTTTTCAACTTCTCACCCCACTTTTCCCCGGGAGCCAATTTATCCAGATCAAAGTTGAGCCTTCCTCCCTGAAAATCATACATGCGCTGGCATGATGAGCACAGGCCGGCACAGGCCCTTCCCATGGTATCTGGTATCAGGATAGCTACCTCCGGGTAACGCCGGTGAATGTTATGGCCCTCGGGCAGCAACCAGCCAGCGGCATTGGGCAAGCCGGGCTCCACCTGGTCCTCTTTCTCCCAGGCAACGATGTTCCCGAATTCTTCCACAAGCTGCTTGCTGTACAGGACATAATACCTGATAGCCAGATCGGCTCCCACAGCAAAATAGGGCACCCTGACATGAAGCAGGGACAGATAGTAGGGATTCACAAAGAAAGGAATCCCGGCCTTTTCTGCATCCTTCAGGATCTTCATAGTGTCAGGATCCAGCGAGTGATCAAGCATCTTATTAAGCAGTTCCGGAGAGCGAACAGCAAAACGGAGGTGGAAGCGGTAATCCTGCCACCACTCCTCCATCTTTTTCAGCTTTCCGGATTGATCCAGCCCGGGTTCAAAGAAATATCTCTGGCTTTTTACCTCCCCACCGTCAATCTGTTCCATAAGGATTCGAATGATCCTCTGTTTGTTTTCCTCCCTTAGCCTGACTATTCGCGGATCCAGGCCCGATGGATAACGATCCATCCATCCGGATACACGCTCGGGCAGGTATACCGGTTGCTCACTTTCCCCCCTGAGCTGTCTGAACAACATGATCATATCAAAGAAAAAATCGGGCCTTGCTCCGCCGGTTCCTTTGTGGACTGCCAGCCAGATCAGACGAAGCGGATTGCTAACTGCTATCTCTCCACGCAGGTTCAGGTCCGGATACTCAATGCCCGCCTGATCTATATAATCCAGGATCCGGATAATGGCATAATCGCGCCATTCCAGCCTGTCAAATAGCTCAGCCCCTGAATGTCTGGCATGATAAAACCTGAACGCGTCCTCACGGTCCTTGAGTGTTCGCTCAATCCACTCCCGAACACCCACCACCACCTCGGTTTCATTCTTTGAATTTCTCAGTATAATATCGAATTCCGGATTCTCATCCAAGAGCTGGTTGAGCAGTTTCCGTGACCTGACATCGATAGCAATTCTGTCCAGTTTTTCAATCTCGGTCATGATGTTTCATTTAACTTTTAAGTAAGCTAAAAATCCTTCATGAGTCAAATGAAGATGCAAACAAGTTTTTAGTTACTTTTGCGCAATATTTAACCGCAAAAGCAACAAGCAAAGACAATGGAACAAATCAATCTGGATATTTCTAGAGTGGAACAATTCATTTCTTCTGAAGAGATCAAAGCACTCTCTCTGGAGACTTTAGAAGCACAAGGCACCCTATATAAGGGTGATGGACAGGGAAATGATTACCTGGGATGGCTCCACCTGCCCAAGGAGATAAGCGATCAGCAGCTTGACGATATTGAGCAGGCAGTAGCGGGACTAAAAGAAAAAACCGACATTCTTGTGGTGGTAGGAATCGGGGGATCCTACCTTGGTGCACGAGCTGTAAATGATGCCCTGGTCCACAATTTTTCGCACCTGATGAAGGAGCAAAAGGCTCCCCATATGTTATTTGCCGGGCAGAATATAGGCGAAGACTACATGCATGAGCTACTGGAACTGCTGGAAGAGTATAGCTACTCCATTGTGGCCATCTCCAAGTCAGGAACCACCACCGAACCAGCCCTTGCTTTCCGGATTTTGAAAAACCACCTGGAAAAGAAAGTTGGCTTAGAGGAGGCCCGGGACCGAATTGTTGCAGTGACAGACTCCAGCAAAGGGGCCCTCAGGCAACTGGCCGATGAAGAAGGCTACAGGAGCTATGTGATTCCTGATAATGTAGGTGGAAGATTCTCTGTATTTACTCCGGTGGGTCTCATCCCCCTGGCCATTTGTGGTGTGAATATCAAAGAGCTTGTGTCGGGCGCCAAAGAGATGAGTCAGCGCTGTGATCCCTCCGTACCATTTGAAGAGAATCCAGCTGCTGTGTATGCAGCAACCCGAAATGCCCTCTACCGCTCGGGAAAGAAGATTGAACTCCTGGTAAATTACCAGAACAAGCTCCATTATGTTTCTGAATGGTGGAAGCAGTTATTCGGGGAGAGCGAAGGAAAAGAGGGCCTGGGTATTTTTCCAGCTGCTGTGGATAACTCCACCGACCTTCATTCCATGGGACAGTACATCCAAGAAGGCGAAAGGACCCTATTTGAAACGGTACTCAGTGTGGAAAAGACCGATCACCTGGTGAGCATCCCCGGCGATCCGGCCAATCTGGACCAGCTGAATTACCTGGAAGGGAAAAACATTGATCATGTGAATAAAATGGCAGAGCTGGGGACCATCCTGGCCCATCTGGATGGTGGGGTTCCCAACATACGAATCTCCATTCCGGCTCTCAATGCCCGGTGGTTGGGTCAACTGCTTTACTTTTTCGAGAATGCATGCGGAATAAGCGGGTATATGCTGGGAGTTAATCCATTTAACCAACCTGGTGTGGAAGCTTACAAGAAGAATATGTTTGCGCTGCTTGAGAAACCAGGATTTGAAGCAGAAACAGCACAGATTAAAGCCAGGCTCTAAACATTTTTTCTCATACAATGTTAAAGGACCGGGGACATCCCCGGTTTTTTTATTCCTATGAAAGATTTATTCCCCAATCTTAATCCCACTGTTAAGGGTATTTCGCTGGCATTTCTGGCCACCCTGGGCATGGCCAATGTATATGTTTTCTCAAAAGCCGCTTTGTTGGAAGTGAACTACTACCAGTTTCAATTCTACTGGTTTGGATTTGCCCTGATCTACATTCTCCCCTTTTTGATCATCACCGGGACAATTAAGAAGATTCCCGGTCTGAGCAAAGCTTCAAACATTACCCTTGTCATTATCGGAGTTCTGGAATTGGGTGCTGCCAGCCTGTTGTTTCTGGCCATTCAGTTGGCTGATAACCCCACGACAATTTCCTTTCTTTCCAATCTGACCCCCATCTTTGTAACCATCCTGGGTATTCGCTTCCTGGGAGAGCGATTCAACAGTGTTGAGGCCATCGGCATCATCCTGACCATTGCGGGGGTTATTCTGATCACCTATACCCGGGATACCAGCATTGCCGAATTCTTTGGGAAAGGCTCAGGATGGATCCTGGTCTCTTCTATATTTTCCTCCATCAGTATTATAACTGCCAAGAGCAGGATCAAGGATATTCATCCCGGAATTCTAACGCTGAACAGGGTGGTTTTCCTTTTTGTATTTGCCGTAGCGGCCATGATTATCAGACAGGAGAGCTTCGCCATTTCAGGAACGGCAACACTGAACCTGGCCATCGGTTCACTTCTGGGACCATTTATGACTGGCTTAGCCCAGTATTCCGCACTGAAATATATTGAAGCTTCCCGGACTATGATTATCCAGTCTACAAGAAGTCTCTTTGTGCTGGTAGGCTCCCTGATCTATTTATCCATTTTACCCGAGATGCTACAGCTGATTGGGGGACTGGTGACCATTGTTGGTGTAATTGTAATGACCTGGGGGAAAATGAAGTTCAAAAAAAAGGCAGGACCCTGAGCGGAT
>QMPQ01000082.1 GCA_003648635.1 Bacteroidota bacterium
ATAAAGAGCATGGGAAGCGCTGTCTCGCTTGTGAGGAAGCACTCATAACAACCCTTCCGGATTGCCTCGTAATAGATCTCCACTGCATAATCGGTGGTGCCACCACCGGCTTCGGTCTTATAGCTGATCAAACCCGGATAACGGATACTTCTGACATCCACCCCATATCTGCTAAAGTAGTAATCGCACCAGCGTTCACCTGCCATCTTGCTTATCCCATATACAGTGACCGGCTCCATAACTGTTAGCTGCGGAGTGTTGGTCCGGGGAGTGGTAGGACCAAATACGGCGATGGAACTGGGCCAGAACACCTTTTTGACCTCCTCAACCATCTTGGCAACTTCCAGGATATTCATCAGACTCTCCATGTTGATGTTCCAGGCCTGAGTGGGCAGTTTTTCGGCATTTCCTGAAAGCACTGCTGCAAGGTGATAAATCTGTGTGATTTTATGCCGGATAATAAAGTGGATCAACTGCTTGTCATCCATTACATCCAATATCTGGAAAGGCCCACCCTCGACCACATCGGCAGGTGCCTGTTTGATATCTGTGGCAAATACCTGCCCGCTGCCGTATTGTTTTCTTAATTCAACCACCAGCTCCGAACCGATCTGCCCGGCAGCACCAATCACCAGAATATTGTCCATGAAATATAGGATTAATGTATGGATACGAAATTAGGGGTTTCTGTTTCCCAAAAAAAATGATAAATAACATGAATTTATAACTATTTTTCCAACGCCTTATGAAATATTGCCTCACCCTATGTTTGTTATTGTCGCTGCTTGCTGTGAATGCACAGGATTATAAGGTGGAGATATACCAGTCTTACATGCATGAGAAGATGGATCACTGGAGGGATCTGATGACACAGATGGAGCAGGATTTTCAGAATACTTCGGATCCGGACCTGCTATATGATCTGCTGGAAGCAGAGTATGGCTATGCCGGATGGCTGGTATCGGTAAAGCGAAAGAAAGAAGCCGAGGAGATCTTGCTGAGCGCAAAAAGGCATATGGCCCAGTTGACCGAACTGGGGCGGGATAATGCAAGGGTCTATAGTCTGAAAGGAGCCTTTTTCGGATTTCAGATAATGCTGGAGCCCGCCCGTGCACCCAAATTGGGTCGCCTGTCCATGGAAGCCAATGAAAAAGCTTTAAAGTTGGATCCTGATGAGCCCCAGGCATGGCTCGAAAAGGCCAACATGGATTACTACAAGCCTGTGATATTCGGGGGTTCCAAAAAAAAGGCAGTCCCCTCGTATGAAAAGGCCGTGGAACTATTTGAATCATCAGAGGAGCGTACTCGTGAGAACTGGGTCTACATGAATTGTCTGGCAGGATTGGGAATTGCCTATGAAAAAACCAGGAAGTTTTCTGAAGCCGGAAGGGTGTACAGGAAAATACTGGAGCTTGAACCCTCCTTCAAGTGGGTAGTGGAGGAACTTTATCCCAAATTCCAGGAAAAGCACCCGGGGAAGTAACATTATAAATTAATAAGCAAGATGAATCAGAATATCCGTGTAAGATTTGCACCCAGTCCCACAGGCCCTCTCCATATCGGAGGATTACGAACAGCTCTGTTCAACTACCTGTTTGCCAGGAAGAACGGCGGTGTCTTTATTCTCCGTATTGAGGATACCGATCAGACCAGGTATGTGGAAGGGGCAGAGGACTATATAAAGGGAGCACTGGATTGGTGTGGATTGACTCCTGACGAAGGTCCTGGCCAGGGAGGCGGATTTGGTCCTTACAGGCAATCTGAACGAAAGGACCAGTATCAAAGGTATGCCATGCAACTTCTGGAGAGCGGACATGCTTATTATGCTTTTGACACACCCGAAGAGCTGGACAGCATGCGCAAGGAGTATGAAGCTCGTGGAGAGACTTTTGTTTATGATGCCCGGGTGCGTGAATCCCTGAAGAATTCTCTGACCATGCAAGCCCCGGAGGTAGAAGAGAAGATAGCTTCTGGTACACCTTACGTAATCAGGTTCCGATTTGAGCCCAATAAGGAGATTGTAATGCAGGATATGGTACGGGGAGAAGTAGTGTTCTCTACCTCTACCCTGGATGACAAGATCCTGTTCAAGTCCGATGGCATGCCCACCTACCATCTGGCTAACGTTGTGGATGACAATCTGATGGCCATCTCTCATGTAATTCGTGGCGAAGAGTGGTTACCATCGCTTCCCCTCCATGTATCACTCTACAGCGCCTTTGGCTGGGAACACCTCATGCCCAAATTTGCTCATCTGCCACTGATCCTGAAACCAACCGGAAAAGGGAAGTTGAGTAAAAGGGATGGTGAAAAGGGAGGTTTTCCGGTCTTTCCACTGGAATGGAAAGATCCCATTTCGGGAGAAATCTCCCCGGGCTACCGGGAGGAAGGCTATCTTCCAGAGGGCTGTATTAACATGCTGGCACTATTGGGATGGAATCCGGGGACCGAACAGGAACTCTTCTCTCTGGATGAGCTTATCAAAGAGTTTCAGCTGGAGAAGGTGGGCAGATCGGGTTCCAGGTTCGATCCTGAAAAAACCTTATGGTTCAACCACCAGCACATACAACTGATGACCGATAAGAAACTGATTCCGGCCTTTCAATCGGTGCTGAAAGCCCATAATGTGAATATAGATGACAACAGGCTTGCCTTGCTGGTTCCAATCATCAAACCCAGGATCGATTTTTTCCATGAAGTGTGGGAAGAATCGTGGATCTTTTTTCAGGCACCAGATGCCTACGACCCTGATGTGGTGAAGAAACGATGGAAAGAGGATACTCCCGGGAAAATGGAGCTCCTGGCTGAATCTCTTGAAAAGTGTGAGCCATTTACTGCTGAAAGTATTGAATTGCAAGTTAAACAAGTAATCACCTCTAATGAATGGGGCATGGGTGCCATTATGAACGCATGGAGGCTTTTGCTGGTTGGCGCTGCAAAAGGGCCCGGACTTTTTGATCTCGCTGCATTCCTGGGCAAGGACGAGGTAATCAAGAGGATGAAAACGGGGATCAATGAGATTAAGAGATAAGATTAAAATAGCAGATATCATGGGAACAGATCAAAAGAGATATATCAATATTCACGGGCACAGGCAGTCTAACACCATTGAGGAGTGGGTGATGCAGAATCTAATGGCTAAAGATTTTCCTCCTGAGGATATTGAGAACGGGTACTATTCGGTTGGCCTTCATCCCTACAACGTGGGTAAGGTAGACGAAGAGGAGACCATGAATAAGGTTCGCCTGGCTCTGGAAAACCCCCGGGTACTGGCTGTGGGTGAGATCGGGCTTGATAAATCCATAGAGGCACCCATGGAGGATCAGGTGAGGATCTTTGAAAAACAGGTGGAGCTTGCCGAGACTGTCAATCTTCCGGTAATCTTGCATGTGGTCAAAGCGTTCAATGAGATGCTTGGATTTATGAAAGCAAAGCAGCCGGTTGTACCAATGATCATCCATGGATATAACGGTAGCCCTGAGATGGCCGAAGAGCTTGTGAAAGCAGGGTTCCTGATTTCCTTTGGGCAAGCCATTACCGGAGAGCATTCGAAAATTGTCGAATCCCTTCAGAAGGTCCCCGTTGAGATGATGTTCCTGGAAACCGATGAGGGGGATATGGACATCAGGGAGCTTTATCAGTTTGCGGCTGAGGTGAAGGGGATTTCGGAGGATCATCTGCATATGCAGATTTTTGAAAACGCCCGGACACATCTTTCCAGGTTTAGCAACTTCATATAATACCATCCGATGAAGCTCACCGGTCCACATCCAGGCTGGCAGGAACGTACCATTCAACTTTTCGGCGAAGAGAAGTTTGCCAGGCTTCAGGATGCAAATGTCCTGGTGACTGGTATGGGAGGGGTAGGATCCATGGCCGCTGAAATGATTTGTCGAAGCGGCGTGGGAAAGATGACCATTATCGATGGTGACACCATTCAACCTGGAAATCTTAACAGGCAGATCCCGGCCACTCACAGCAGCCTGAACCGTGGAAAGGCCGAGCTCATGGGAGAGCGCTTGAAAGATATTAATCCCGGTCTGGAACTGACCGTGATCGACGAATTTATAAAAGACGAGAGGATCCCGGAGATTCTTCGTACCCCCTACGATTATGTGGTGGATGCCATTGATACATTTTCACCCAAGATGTACCTGATCTACCATACAGTGAAACAGGGCCTTAAACTGGCCTCTTCCATGGGATCGGGAGGTAAAGTGGATCCCTCGCAAATCAGAGTGTGCGATTTTGCAGAGACCTATAAATGCAGACTGGCCTATTTGCTTCGTAAAAAACTTCGAAAAATGGATGTACATGGGGGATTCAAGGTTGTTTTTTCACCCGAACAGGTTGTCAAAGAGTCGGTTATCCCCATAGAGGGAGAGCACAACAAGAAATCGACTGTGGGAACCAACTCCTATATCCCGGCCATATTTGGCTGCACCCTGGCCTCCATTGTGATCAGGGACCTTACTGGTGAATAACTTTTCTCTCCTTTTGTGCAACCTAGAGGCACTTCCTGCCGTTTAATAGCTATACCAATAAGTAACTAAAAATAGAAAGTATGAAAAAGTTGATATTTATTGCTGTAGCATCCTTTTTCCTTGTACAGGTCTCCAATGCACAGCTGTTCAATTACGGGATCAAAGCTGGTATAGGTTTCTCCAGTTTATCGATTAATGATGTCACCGGCATAAGTGATGGATCTGATGTATATGATCTGATTACGGGCGATGGGGTGATGGGTTATCATCTGGGGGTACAAACACGTATCAAGATTGCTATGATATATGTTCAGCCTGAACTATACTGGAATGCAGGCGGTGGAACACTGAAGCAGGTTATGGATGGTGGTGCCACTGAAATACTGGAAGTGAAATTTAACAGGATAGACCTACCCCTCCTGGTTGGTGCAAAACTGGGCCCGGTCCGCTTTAACATTGGACCAGTTGGATCATATGTGATAAGTGAGAGCAATGATGGTTCTACAGCCGACTTCGATTATGAACTCTATTTGAATTCCATGAATTGGGGATGGCAGGGTGGAATAGGCCTGGATTTAACTAAACTTTCACTGGATGTTAGATATGAAGGCTCCTTAAGCGACCTGAGCGACTCCCTTCCGGAAGGTTTACAGGGTTATAACATGGACCCGCGACCTTCGCAGTGGATTATCTCGCTGGGTTACTGGTTCAAGTAGAAATACGCATATAAAAACGAGGAGGCCGTCTCATTGATCAAAATGAGGCGGCTTCTCTCTTATATCCCCTATTCGAAAATATTGGTTTTGTGAATTCCTTTTATGGTGCGTCTCCGCAGGATCAAAAACAGGATCAGATGAAGGATCAGGAAACCACTCCAGATCAACAGGGTGATATGAACGACCCGGATGGTTTCATGAGCAGAATGAAGTCCCAGAAGAAACCATCCTTCAGATGCAGCTCCCCAGACAATAAATGTGGTCAGATTCCACCTGAAACCGGCATCAAAGAGGAAGTTGTTTATTCCATCCCTTTTGCCGGTAGTCCAGGCAGTGAAGAAGATCATGGCCCCATAGACCACGGATATGATAATGACCCAGGCCCACTTTTCAGCGGTCAACAGTTCGCCTAGTCCAAAACGAAAGAGTATAGTATAAATGAAAAGGAGGAGTGCAAAAATCAGCAGGTTACGTGATACTATTTTCATGGCGTTTATTTTTTAGCTGTTATGGAATCATTTAATAGTAATTCCTTCAAAGGCTCCTCAAAAAAGAGCTGGATATTCCGTTCTACGAACGATTGAAGTAGGGACGCTCCCAAAGGAGTCAAATGATAGTATTTTCGGTCTGGCCCCTTATGTCCTTTCCCAGCACTAAAATCCACCATTTTCAGATGATAGTATTTCCGGAGCGTCCGGTAGAGGCTCTGCTCTTCTGCATGGATGGTCCCTTTCGAAAAGCGCTCGATGGATTCCTGCAGACCAGATACATATTTTGGCCCTTCCTTCAGTGACAGGAAAATCCAGAGGGTTAACTGTCCCTTCTTGTAAGTCTCTTCCCATGCACTTAGAAGTTCTTTGTGTAAAGCATCATCAGTTTTCATATTGTGCAATTAGTATTAAACAAGATGTATAGTACAAATGTAATACTATTTTACAATGCGTGTCAAGTTTTAGGAGAGTTTATAGAGAAAAGGAGCTTAAAAATCAGTAAATAAGCGCATTACAGAATCCATTTTTTTTCATGGGTGGTGTAGTCAAGCACTCTGAGCTGCAGATGTTCACCCAGGCGAAGGGCCTCTTTGGTCATATTTTCCAGGGATCCCCTGCAGATACCGATATACCGCATTTGGCCCTCCACCACCAGGTTTACCTTAAAGGCCCTGGCCCCCTTTTTATCCTGAGGGACCACAATGGGTGTGGGGGCAGTCCTGCGGCTGCTTATGTTAATCCGCACAACAGTCACATAGGATGGGACTGGAAGGGGCTTCCACCCACCGATGTTGAACTTTATGAAGCGGTCGTATTTCATAAAGCGCTGAGTTGATGTGTCTATGATGATTCCCTGGTAGGAGAAGGCCGAGAGCACTCCCAGCACAAAGCAGATGGATCCACCAATATATGCTCCATTGACTATGAAAGCTACGGTTAGCAGGACCATCAGGGGAGAAATGACTTTGAAGGAGTACTTTTCGTACTTAAATATTCCTGGGGATTCCATGGAGATCAAGTTAGCAAACTTTGGCTTATATTTAAATCATCAAAAACAGATCTTCATGAAACATTTTACAAGCTTTTGTGCTATCCTGGTCCTGGTCCTGGGATCGGCCGTGTCACTGAACGCTCAGGCCGCTGAACTAGAGCTAACCCTGGAAGATATCTATAAAGATGGCACTTATTCCACACGCTACTATCGGTCGGTTCGCTGGATGGAGGATAACCAGCACTATACCACGCTGGAGTCGAACAGGGAGAGAAATTGTTCGGAGATCATCCGATACAATGCTAAGAGTGGTGAACGGGTGATATTGGTTGGAGCTGATCAGCTGGTGCCTCCTGCAGAGGAGAATCCCCTGGCTATACGGGATTATCAATGGTCGGATGACAACAGTAAGCTACTTCTTTTTACGAATACCCAACGAGTATGGAGATATCATACCCGGGGCGATTACTGGGTACTGGACCTAAGCTCTGGAAAGCTTCAGCAGGTGGGTACATCCTTGCCTTCCTCGACCCTTATGTTTGCTAAATTCTCACCCGATGGAAGCCGGGTGGCCTATGTGAGCGGACATAACATATTTGTGGAGGACTTGCAAAGCAGCAAGGTCACACAACTTACCAGCGATGGAGGAGAGCGCTATGTGAATGGGACCTTTGACTGGGTTTATGAAGAGGAGTTCTCCTGCAGGGATGGCTTCAGATGGAGCAACGACGGTGAGAAGATCATTTACTGGCATTCCGACACCGAAGGAACCGGAACCTTCTACCTGATCAATAATCTGGATTCACTCTATTCCCAACCCATGCCCTTCCCTTATCCCAAGGTGGGAACCACCAATTCGGCTGTAAAAATCGGTGTGGTGGCTGCCTCGGGTGGAGAGACGAATTGGTTTGATATTCCCGGGGATCCCAGGAATCATTACCTGGTGAGGATGGAGGTGGTTCCTGAGGCGGATGAGGTGATCATACAGCAATTGAACAGGCTTCAAAATACCAACCGGGTTTGGATCGGGAATCTGGAGACCATGGCGCTGGAGAATATACTTACTGAAAGCGATGAGTCCTTTCTGGATGTGCATGACGACCTGGTATGGCTGGAGGGGAATCAATATTTTACCTGGACCAGTGAGCGGGACGGATGGAGACAGCTTTACAAAGTCTCCCGCGATGGCAAGGAAATTAGTCAGATAACCAGGGGAGCATTTGATGTGGTAGCGCTCAACTGCATCAATCCCAAATCAGGGTATGTGTATTACATTGCATCGCCAGATGATCCAACCCAGCGCTATCTTTATCGAAGCAGACTGGACGGCTTAGGAGATCCCGAGCGCATTTCTCCTGATGGAGAAGAGGGGCAACATCGTTATCAGATGTCGGACGATGCCAAATGGGCCCTGCATACCTTTGAAAATGCAAATACCCCGCCCGTGATCTCCATGGTGGAGCTCAAATCGAACAAGGTGATCCGGGTGATGGAGGACAACCAGAGAATCAGGGAACAGTATACCGCCCTTGGTCTCAGTCCAAAAACCTTCTTCAGGGTTGATATCGGGGAGGTAGAACTGGATGCATGGATGATTAATCCCCCGGGTTTCGATCCGGCGAAGTCCTACCCGGTAATATTTTATGTCTATGGGGAGCCTGCCGGAGCAACTGTGCAGGACTCTTGGGGCGGAGGAGATTTGTGGCACCATTACCTGGCACAGCAGGGCTACGTGGTGATCAGTGTGGACAATCGTGGAACAGCTGCCCCACGGGGGAAGGCCTGGAGAAATTCCATCTACGAGCAGATTGGAATCCTGGCTGCAAAAGACCAGGCCGCTGCCGCACAAAAGTTACTGGATACCTATTCTTTCCTGGACAGGGAGCGGGTTGGCATCTGGGGTTGGAGTGGAGGAGGATCCATGACCCTGAACGGCATGTTCCGCTACCCATCTATTTATAAAACCGGGATCGCAATAGCCTTTATTTCGAACCAGAAGTTGTACGATACAGCCTACCAGGAACGCTATATGGGTTTACCTGATGAAAATGTCGAAGGCTATGCCCAGGGATCGCCCATTACCCATGCTTCTAATCTGGAAGGGAAGCTCTTGCTGATTCATGGAACGGCCGATGACAACGTGCATTATCAGAGCTTTGAGATGCTGGTTGATGAATTAATCAAGCAGGACAAACAATTCGATATGTTTTCCTATCCCATGCGTACCCATGCCATTCGTGAACGGGAGAACACCACCCTTCACCTGCGGCGCACCATGGCCAGATACTGGCTGAACAATTTGTAAACTTGTGGAATGAAGTCAGAGAGTAAGCATATACCAAGCATTTTCAATGATGTACTGGGCCCGGTGATGCGGGGCCCCTCGAGTTCTCATAGTGTAGCTGCCCTGAGGATTGGCAGGATATGCCGGGATCTGATGCTGGAAACTCCCGAAAAGGTAATGGTGAGCTACGATGCCAGGGATGCCCTTGCCACCACACATGAAAGCCAGGGATCTGATATGGGGATGAAGGGGGGATTGCTTGGCTTTGAGCCTGACGATGAGCGCCTGCTTGATCCTGATCCGCACCTGGCTGAAGCAGGGATCGATCTCTCTTTCAGAGTATGCGACACAGGCTTTGATTTATCAAACCTCTACCTGGTCCATCTGCAGAGAGGTGAGATGAAGATGGAATTGGTCGCTATCTCCACTGGTGGGGGAATGATAGAGATCATCAGGATCAATAAAGTAGCTGTCTCCATCAAAGGCGACCGGAGGATAGAGCTGTGGTTTTCCGAAACTGGTGAATTGCTTGTACAGGACACACCTCCTGAGGGGGCCATAAAAAGAGTGATCTTCCCCCTTCTGCCAATTCTTTCCTGCGATCCGGTAGAAGTGCCTTTTAGTTCCTGTCGTGAGATGATACAATATAATCTCGACACGAACCTTCCTATCTGGGAGCTTGCTGCAGACTATGAATCCTTGAGGGGAAGAGTTAACGAAGAGGAGGTGTTTGATAAAATGCGGGATCTCTACCGGGTGATGAGAGCTGCCATTGATACCGGATTAAGAGGGACCCGTTTCAAGGACCGGATCCTGGGTGCTCAGTCGGCTATGTACATAAAGAAACAGGAAGAAGGAGCCCTGGCCGGAGGTGAAGCAGTGCATAATATCACGCTCTATGTATCGGCTATCATGGAGGTAAAAAGTTCCATGGGATGCATTGTGGCAGCTCCTACAGCCGGATCGTGCGGAACCTTTCCGGGTGCAGTCATTGGAGTGGCCGACTCCCTGGGATTAAATGAAGAACAGGTGGTAATGGCTTTGCTGGCAGGAAGCATTCCGGGACTTTTCATTGCTACATCATCCACATTCTCGGCTGAGATCGGCGGATGTCAGGCAGAATGTGGTTCCGGGGCAGGAATGGCAGCTTCAGCTATTGCCTGGATGCTGGGAGGTAACGTGGAACAATGCATGGCAGCCAGTTCACTTGCCCTTCAGAACTCACTGGGCATGATCTGCGATCCCATCGCTGCCCGGGTGGAAGCCCCCTGCCTGGGGAAGAATGTAAGCTCGGCTCTAAATGCAATGGCCAGTGCAAATATGGCCATTGCAGGATATGATCATCTTATACCTTTGGATGAAGTGATTGAAACCATGGATCGGGTGGGAAAGAGCCTTCCTCATGAACTTCGTTGTACAGCGCTGGGCGGATTGGCCGTTACACCAGCGGCTAAGGAGCTGGAAAAGAAACTTAAGAATCAAAACCCGGAAAGATGAACTTCATCTTCAAGGGTCGAATGTGGCTGGCTATTGAGTTTGCACTCCTCTTTTTCGGGATTCCAACATGGATTTTTCTGGACCAGGATTTTATTCACCCCAGCATCATTATTCTGCCCGTACTTGTTTTTATTTTTATTCTGTTGAGGCGCAACTCGGATTTCAAATGGAGTGAACTGATCAGATGGGGGGTGTCCCGAAAAATGCTGTATACAAATGCGATACTCATAGTTCTTGCCGCCCTGCTGATGCTGGGATACGTCTTTTTCTTTGAGCCGGAGAATCTGTTTAACCTGCCCCGGACAAATATCTGGCTCTACCTTGGATTGTGTCTCTTTTACCCGGTATTCTCAGCATTTGGACAGGAGATTATTTACCGGACCTTTCTGAGCAGACGATATTCAGTGATTCTACCCAGGGGGTGGCAATTTGTACTGGCCAGTGCACTTACATTTTCATTTATGCACATTGTGTTTTACAATCCGCTCGCTATGATTCTTACCTTTACCGGAGGAATATATTTTGCGGTGAACTACCGGATCACCCGGAGTGTACTGTTTACTTCGATACTGCATGGGATATTCGGCATCATGATGTTTGGAGCGGGATTAGGTCAGTATTTTTGGTTGGATATGCCTTTATAGCTTGCTTCGCAAGCAGTTAGAAAGTTAGTTTGTTGGCTGCGCCAACGTTAATAGTTAATGGAAAAGATGATGAGAACAGCAATTACCTTATTTGTTTGGATCTGGGCAATGGGCGCGATAGCTCAGGAGCCGGTTGAGTTGATTAGCTATAACATCCGGATGAATACAAGCAGCGACGGAGAGCATGCCTGGCCCTACCGGAAAGATGATGTGGCAGCTCTATTCAGGTTCCACAGGGCCGATATATTCTGTGTGCAGGAAGCCTTGCCTGAACAAATGGATGACCTGCAGGCAGCCTTTCCCGATTTTACTTATGAGGGCATTGGCAGGGATGATGGAAAGCGTTTGGGTGAGTTTTCGGCCGTTTTCTATAGTCATAAGCGTTTTAAAAAGCTCGACGGGGGTACATTCTGGCTCTCAGAGACCCCCGAGGAGTGTAGCTTTGGATGGGATGCGGCCTGCCGCAGGGTTTGTAGCTGGGTAAAGCTGGAGGATCAGAAGACAGCTGAGATCTTCCATGTTTTTAACACTCATTTTGATCATAAGGGAGAGGAGGCACGCAGGGAATCGGCACAGCTGATCCTTGATAAAATTGAAGAGATTTCGAAGGGAAAAGGGGCCGTGGTGCTGTGTGGCGATTTTAACCTGGCGCCTGATTCGGAACCCATTTCACTGATACAAAGCAAACTCAATGATGCTTTCAAGGTGTCGGAACAGCCTCCCTACAGCTCGGTGGCTACCTACCATGGTTTTACCTATGATGATAGTCCAAGGGATCGGATCGATTATGTTTTTGTTTCAGATGATGTAAAGGTCCTGCGTTATGGCGGACTGACCGATTCAAGGGACCGGTCCTTCTTTTCCGATCACCTTCCGGTGCTGGTAACTCTTTCGTTGGTCAACAGATAGCGTACGTCCGTGTAATATTCTGAACTCCCGATGGTTCAATCCGTAAACTTCTAAAGATTGAACTGATCGCTATGAAACACTTCATTTTATTGCCCGTTTTTGCACTCTTCCTGTCCACAATAGCCTGTGAATCATTCCAGGAGGAAGAGGAGGAGACCATCTGTTTTCCAGTCAGCATGTCCATGACCCTGGTACAGGGTTCTCAAACGAACAAGATCATTGCTGATTTTCATTATATCCCTGATACGGAAAGGCTTGATCATATCACCTGGAGCAATCACCAGACCCATTATTTTGAGTATGATGAGTCGGACCGGATCAAGGTGATACGAGTTTTCAAGGTGGATGCCAAGGTGCAGGAAGAAAGATGGTTTGTATATGACGGATTTCTCGTGGAACGGATTGATCTGGTAAAGCGAAATCTTGATTACACTTACCTGGAGCCACTTGATTCGATTTATACGGGATATGTGGAATATGTATATGAGGGAGAGAATGTTATCGAGGAGTTGGAGTATGAAATTTCCGATGGTGGTTACAGAGAAGAGTATGTCAGGAAGCTTACATATGCCTATGATAATCAGGACAACCTTCTTTCCAGTACCGAGCTGGATCCGAGGAGTGGTGAATCCAGTTCCAGTACCATGACCTACGATCAGGGCAAACATCCTTACTCTGCCATACAATACTACTTTAATGGGGAGTCTTATGTTAGCAACATGCTCACCAGATTGGATGAGGAGAGCGGTTTTGATTACACCTACGAGTTATCGCTTAACGAGTATGAGTACCCGAACACCGTATATGAGAAACTGGGTGCAGCATATACACGGTTTATCTCTTACGATTATCAGTATAAGTAAAGGAGCGATACCCTTCATATGGAGTTAAGCTCCTAGCGGTTTTTTTGCTTCCGGCTCATCTTGATTCCCACCGATTTAATAGGTCCGCCCATTGGAGGATTTAGTTTCCTGATCCTGATGCTGGCCATTTCAATGCCTTCCATCTCTTCATAGAGAGCATCCAGAATCCGTTTCCCAATGTTTTCCAGGAGATTGGACTTGGTCCGACGCATTTCATTTTTAATGATCTGGTAGGCTTGCTGGTAGTTAACCGCATCGTTGAGATTATCGGAATCGGCCGGTTCTGCGAGATCCGCTTCCATCTCCAGATCCACCAAAAAGCGGTTGCCAACTATCTGCTCTTCCTGGTAGTGACCGTGGAAGGCATAGAATTCCATTTCTTCAATAATAATCTTGCCCATAAGCGTACATTTCATATTAACCCGGCATTAACAAATTTAGCAATAATTAACTTTTTATTTTCAGGACCTTCCTATACTTTTGGGAACTTCTGGAAAATCCTGTATGTAAAGATCAAAGTTATGTTTAAGAATTTAGTAAAAAGTGCCTTTCGAAATATTACCAACAAATTTGGATATAGTTTTCTGAATATCCTGGGGATGACCCTGGGTATTACCAGTGCCCTGTTCCTGATTCTCTATGTAAGCGATGAACTGAGTTTCGATCAGTACCATAAAAATGGGGACCGGATCTACCGGGTACAGTCACATATTACTGAAACGGACGATGAGTTTACCTGGGTTGTGGCCCAGATCCCTTTTGCACCACAGGTGAAGGAGGACTACCCGGAGGTGGAGAGTTTTACCCGGGTCTTTCAGTTCCAACGGGCGCTCTTTAAAAACGGAGATATAGAGTTCACCGAAGAGGATGTCAACTATGCCGACTCCACCTTTTTTGACATTTTCACTTATAAAACTATCGAAGGGAGCACGGAGGGAGCACTGGACAAGCCCAACTCCATTGTATTGACCGAAACCATGGCGGACCGCTACTTCAGCGGGGAGCCGGCTGTAGGAAAAACGCTTAAGGTGGGAGAAGAAATCTACACCATCACAGCGGTGATAGAGGATGTTCCCAGGAACTCCCATATCCTGTTCGACGGACTCGTCTCACGGAACTCACTTCCACAACAGATGGGAAGCTGGGGGAACTTCGGGGTATATACCTACCTGCTGCTCCAGGAAGGTGAAGAAGGGGCAGTTTTTCAGGAGAAGATAAAGGAGATGTACGACCGATATATGGCCACCATCTTCGAAAGCATGGGGATCACCGTTGAGTATGAGTTAATGAAGATTACGGATATTCACCTGCGCTCCGATAACAGTGGAGAGCCCCAGCCCACGGGAAGCATCCAGTATGTGATTATATTTAGCATTGTTGCTTTCTTCCTCTTGCTGATTGCCACTCTGAATTATATCAGTCTGGCCACAGCCCGGTCGGCCAAACGGGCCAAGGAGATCAGTCTGCGCAAAGTGATTGGATCGAGCAGGAGGCTGTTAGTTACCCAGTTCCTGGCAGAATCGTCCCTGCTCACCTTCTTTTCATTGGTGCTGAGTATTGGACTCCTCATGATATTATTGCCACAACTCAATATGCTTTCAGGAAAGGAATTTTCCCTTGATGTACTGGGAAGACCCGTAGCAATTCTCAGTCTCCTCGGTATTATGCTGCTAGTGGGTATCCTGGGGGGTGCTTACCCGGCCATCTTCCTTTCAAGGTTCTCACCTGTGATGGTGATGAAGGGAATTACCCAGTCGGGCACCTCCCGTGGCATCTTCCGAAAGGTGCTTACAGTTATTCAGTTTACTATTTCGGGGGTGATGATTGCCAGTACGCTGGTGGTAATAAACCAGCTCGACTACCTGCAGAAAAAGGACCAGGGCTGGAACATGGAGGGGGTGATCTCCCTGCAGCTTCCCGATAATGAACCCATGAACAGTATGCGGGTAATGAAGGAGCAACTGCTTGAAAATCCGCAAATTGAATATGCGGGAATGACCAATACCAGGATAGGGAACGGTTCCGGCAAGGTGATTTTTTCGATAGAGACCTCCAACGGAATGGATGAACGTGGGATCAATTTCGCTGTGATCGATCACGATTTCGTGGAGACCATGGGAATCCAGATGGTGGAAGGACGTGACTTCTCCAGGGATTTTATCGGGGATACCCTGACGGGAGTTCTGGTCAACGAAACTCTGGCAGCAAGGTTCAATTGGGAAGAGCCTATTGGAAAACGGGTTCAGCTGGGTGACGGTGGACAGATCATGGCCCAGGTGATTGGGGTCATGAAAGACTACCATCAAACAGGCATGTACAATGAAGTAGAGTCACTGATGCTGCTCTACCGTTTGGCCAGCCCCATCCTGTATGTGAAGATGGCAGGAGAGGATAAGGAAACATCCCTTGGATTCATCAGAGAGAAATGGGAAGAAATCTTCCCTGGAAAGCCCTTTGAGTATGCCTTCCTGGAAGACGATTTTAAGGAACAGTTTAGCAACGATAAGAACCGCAGGACCGTTTTTACCGGCTTTACTGTTTTGATCATCATCATCGCCTGCCTGGGACTATTTGGGTTGGCCTCCTATACCACCGAGCGCCGCACACGTGAGATCGGGGTCAGGAAGGTATTCGGCGCCAGTATTGAAAGGATACTCAGGATGATCACCTGGGAGTTCCTGATGCTTATCCTGATTTCCTTTACGCTCTCCATACCTGCTGTATGGTTCCTGATGAACGACTGGCTGCAGGACTTTGTCTATCGCTATGAGATGGGTCCGCTGATCTTCCTCTGGACCATCTTGCTGATATTACTTCCAACAGCTCTTACG
>QMPQ01000083.1 GCA_003648635.1 Bacteroidota bacterium
AGCAAAGAGATGTACAAGAAGATGATCATGGAACGTTACGGAGTATTTGGCACCCTTAAAATCATGGGGAAAGCTGCACTGGGAAAAAAAATCTAGAGCCACTTACTTCGGGTTTTTGTTTTATCGCTTTAGAATTGTGTATACTCCTCCTGCGCTTGTCTCAAATGCAAGGGATCCATCATCATTGGATTTAAAACGAACGCTCTTTCCATCCTTTGTCACCCTGACTTTTCCTCCGGCATTGATGCGGCAGAGATTGCCAAACTTTGACAGGACTTCTACTCTGGTGATCTCCTGATCCTCCCAAAGCATGTTTAGTTCGAAACCTCCTCGTGCACATACTCCCTTAAAATCTCCGTCGCTCCATTCATCGGGGAGAGCAGGTAAGAGATCAATTACTCCTTCGTGCGATTGGATTAACATCTCTGTGATACCTGCTGCAACACCCTGGGTGCCATCAATCTGAAGGGGAGTAAAGCATTTGGCAAATAGCTGGGGATAGCTTTGTTCTTTAATGTAACCATTGAAAATCTGAGCAGCCCGGTTGCCATCATACAATCTTGCCCAGAGAGCCATTTTCCACCCCCTGGAAAATCCGGTCCCGCCATCACCCCGCTGTTCTAGTACAGCCTTACAGCCATCTATTAACTGGGGAGTGTTCTTAGCAGAGATCACATTGCCCGGGTAGAGTCCATACAGATGGGAAAAGTGTCTGTGCTTATCTTCCATCTGTTCCAGGTCTTCGGTCCATTCCTGCAATGTGCCATCCTTCCCAATCATGGGCGGGACAAGCATGGTCCTGGCATCTTTCACCCTGACCAAGAATTCCTTATCCAGATCCAATATCTCTGCTGCTTCTACATAGTAAGCGAACAGGTCGGTCAGGATCTGATTGTCAATGGATGAGCCGTAACAGATGGTCGTAAAGTAATAGCTACCTGTTACTTCATCAAAGAAATAGGTATAGCCCTCTCCCTTTGGAGGATTTTCAGGGGAGGTTGACGGACTGGTAACCAGCCATTTCCCATTTGGATGCTCCACCAGAAAGTCCATAAAAAACTGTACAGATCCCTTGATGACCGGATAGATCTCTTTTAAGTATTCTTTCTCCGGATTGAAAAGGTAGTGTTCATATAATTGGGTGGTCAGCCAGGCACCACCTGTTGTGAATGTTCCCCACGTGGGACCATCCATGGGAGCTGCCACCCTCCAGATATCGGTATTCTGGTGAAATACCCAACCTCCGGCTCCATAATGCGCCCTGGCAACCTGGGAGCCCTGATCAGTAAGCTCTTTGACCATGGTAATCAGAGGTTCAGCACACTCAGAAAGATTCCCGCTTTCCACAGGCCAGTAATTCATTTCAATGTTAATATTCGTGGTGTATTTCGAATCCCAGGAAGGATTCATATCCTCATTCCAGATCCCCTGAAGATTGGCTGCTTCTGTTCCCTCTCTTGAGGTAGAAATTAATACGTAGCGGGCAAAATTATAACAAAGTGAGGCCAGGTTAGGATCGGAGTGTTCTGAAAATTCAGTCATTCGCTGGTCCGTGGGAAGGAAGGAATTATCGGTCCTGGGCAGTTCGAGCGAGACCCGGTTAAAATAGCTTTGATAATCCTCAATGGCTGCAGCAAATATTTGCCTGGAGGGTTTATTTTTTATCTGCTCCAGGTACATGGCCACGCGCTCGTCCGGGTCTCCGCTCACATCCTTGTAATCCACAAAATTTGTGGCAGCAACAATGGCCAGCGTTACAGCATCTGCATCTTTTATGATCAAATCAATACCATCCACCTCCATGCTTCCTCCTTCAGTCTTGGCCCTGAGTTGAGCTTTATATCTAAGAGCACCTTCAACACCCATATAATCAGCAGATTTCCCATAGACTATCAAGCCATCCTGACCTGCACCATCCATCCTGAAATAGTCTGTGGCATAGTTCGAGTGTGCCTGGTTCCTGCAACCGCGCAATTGGGCTCGAAAAGAGATACTGCCAGGCTTACTGGCACTCAGGCGCACCAGGATCACCTGGTCTGGCTCTGAGGAAACAATTTCCCTTCGATAGGTGATTTCACCCACTGTGTATTCAACGCAGGTAATCCCCGTCTCAAGGTTGAGCCACCTAAGATAGCCTGTTACTTCTTCTTGATTTTCAAAAAAGAGATGCAGATTGGCCAGGCTCTGGTATTTCTGTTGCTCTACCGGATAGCCCATCAGGTGACGTCCGAATAGTTTATGCGCCTTTAAAGGCTCTCCCTCAAAAAGGTATTTCTGAATTTCTGGCAAATATTCTGCACCACCCTCCACTACTGTTGAATAGGGTCCGCCTGACCAGTAAGTTTCCTCATTTAATTGGATACGTTCCTCTCCATAATCTCCGAAAACCATGGCGCCAAGTCGTCCGTTTCCAACTGGTAAAGCCTCCTCCCAGACTTCGGCGGGAGACTCATACCACAATAATGTGGCTGGATTAAAATCTTTGTTATCAATGAGCTCAGGAGTTGCAGTATCCTGTCCAATGACTCTGATAGAAACAAGCAAAATAAGCAGTGCTGGATATTTCAACAGATTATTTTTCATAATTAGATTTTAACGACCATTTTACCTTTGTTTTTACCCTCAAATAGATCGAGGAAGGCTTTCTCCAAATTGCTTAAGGATTAATCAAGAATCTTCATGTCCTTTAACCATAATATGAAACTGTCCTGCCAGCTGGCAACTCCGTATCCTCTCCCGATCCCTGAGTCAAATCCATGTCTTCCTTTTGCATAAATGTGCAATTCAGCAGGTATGTTTTTTTCCAATAAGGCGCTGTAAAGATCAATGCATCTGTTTGCCGGAGTAACATCGTCTTCTGCTCCATTGATCATAAACATTGGTGGAATCTGCTCTCTTGCTTCAATTGCCTTTATATAAGCATCGTTAACACCAGGGTAAATCAGACATGTAAAGTTGGGGAGGGTGTTCACTTTGAATCCGGCATATTCGGGAAGGATATCTTCGTAGATTTCCAGCGCTACCATAAGTGACAGGTTTCCTCCTGCAGAGTAACCGGCAATACCAATTTTATTAGGGTCAATACCCAATTCTTCGGCCTGGCTTCTTAAAATATGAATGGCCTGTTTAGCATCAGCATAAACTTCGCCATTGTATTTGTTTCTTTGAAGAGAGAAACCTTCAGCATCGGGATTGTAAGTGCGATACTTCAATACCAGGGATGTGATGCCTCTTTGTGCCAGCCACAATGCAAAATCAACCCCCTCCCGGTCGAACCATACATCCCGAAATCCTCCGCCCGGACATATGACCACGGCAATCCCATTATCCATAATTTTATCAGCCTGGAATAGCACATAGCTGGGCTCACTTACCTGACTAAATACCCTGTTCATCTTGGAAGGGGAACTATTATTCACTCCTTCTGACCTTACCTCCTCTTGTGCATAGATTATCGGGTTATCAGGTATTCCGTTGGGCCACAATGGGAGCTCCTGTGGCGATTGTGACAGGACCAGACTGGTTGAGATAAATCCAATAATTAGAAATAGGAAGGATGCTTTCATTAACTTTTTCATAATGGATAGATTAAATTTAATTTTCAGGACACGCTTCCAAGGGCTACGGTTATGGCCTCTCCATTAATGCCACTGGACTCTTCGGATGCCAGAAAGGCGATTACCTCGGCTACTTCTTTGGGTGTCACCACCCGGCCAGCAGGGGCAAGGGCAGCTCTTTCCTTCCACACTTCCTCGGGGGTGATACCACGCTCTTCGGCTTCAGTTTCGGCCGAAGTCTCAGCCATTGGGGTTCGCACCCATCCTGGCAGAACCGCATTGGAAGTCACACCGTACTGACCGGCATCCTGGGCAAGCGATCTCATCAGGCCCAGCAAACCGTGTTTTGAGCTGTTGTAGGCGCTACCAGCATATTCCGCCACCTGTCCGGCTGTCGAACTAGTGAATACCATCCGGCCGTAAGCTTTTTCAATCATGTCTTTAACAACCAACTGCGACAGGAAAAAAGGGCCATCCAGGTTGATTCGCATTGTTTCTTGCCAGACCGCCGGATCCTGCTCCCAGATTACCCGTTCATGTGCTGAACCAATGCCGTGGTTGCATACCAGTATTGTCACCGGCCCTAATCGATCCTGTGTTTCCTTTACAGCAAGTGCACAGCCCTCAGGTGTGCCAAGGTCCGCTACAACGTAGTCCAGGCCCAGCGTTTGCAATTCATTTTCGCTGCGTGAAACGGCCATTACACGTGCACCGCGCGAGGCAAGCAGATCAGCCGTCACCCGACCAATCCCGCGTCCCGCACCCGTTACAAGTGCCACCTGTCCTTCTACTCCCGGCATAATGATCTCCTGTTTTTAATTTTTTCCTGAAATCCTAATATATGAAATTACTGTCCAATAAATACATATCTGCGGGGATAATAGCCACAAGCCCAAAGTACTTATCCAGCCAGTTGAATACTGGGCACTCTCTAAGTCTGGCGTGATACTACAACAGTCAGTCATCTCGTACACAACGCACTGAGAATCCAAACTCTTTCGAGTCCTGGTGTCCGCGGTACATGGTAGTGACATAGTAGCCCAGTGCGCGGGCCCATGCATTATCCTGGTTGTAATTGGAGGAGGTCCAGAAAAAGGTGCTGAAATGAAGGTTGTTATAATCACCATTAGGAAAGCGATCCCCAGCTGCCAGCGCTGAGAAGCGTGTTTCATTGGTGGCACCTGTGTTGGGAATCAGCCAGGAATCTATGCCGGTCGATTTCAATAAGCCACCTATGTTGCCCCGCCATCCTGTGCTATCAGCTGCCAGGGCCATCATGCCAAGTGCCACCTCCAGTTCTTTCCAATCGCCATCGCTGGGAAGGTGCCATTCATCGGGACAAACCCCCTGGATAGGCTCCAACTCAGGATTTAAACTATCCTGCCCGTTGACAGCAGCGCTCCAGGAATAGAGTGCTCCGAGGGTATTGCCATTCGAGCTGAGGTTGTTGAAATAGCAAAAACCCTTCTCATTCACCCTTAAGGAATCCCACCATTCGTCCTCAGGGGTGAAGGGAACCAGGGTACCGTTGGCATAGCGGGTGACCTCCAGGTTCCTGGCCATCCAGGTCTGTTCTCCGATCACCACTGTGGGATAGACATTCCCGTCGATATCAGTCACCGGGGTATCATTGGTTCGGAATATTACCTCATCCCCGTAAGCCAGGCCGGTGCTATTGATGGCAAAGGCCTTTACGTAATAGATGGTTCTTAGCTCCAGGTTCTTGATGGAGGTGAAAAATGGGCCTGTCCCATCACTGAATTCTTTGTGCATTCCTTCAATTGTAGGATTTTGTTCGGTATCCCAGCAGATTCCATAAGAGGTAATCTCAGATCCTCCATCATCACGAACCACCCCACCTGCAATGGCGCTGTACTCAGTGACCGTATGCACACCGGAAGTCTCCACAAGCGGAACAGTAAAGGTCCGGTCGGTCTGAACAACCATCTCCTTTCCATAGGCGCTCCCCGCCTGGTTCACCGCGTAGGCGCGGATATAATAGGTCGTATTTCGATCCAGACCCTGGATCTTGCTCGTAAAAGCGCCCGTTTCGGTGCGGGGTCCCAATAGATTACAGCTGTCCGCCTCCAAATCCGGCCCTGGTGCCGTGGACCAGCAAAAACCATGCTGATTGATCCCTTCATCACCTGTCTGGACCAGTGTACCCTGGGCAGTGAAAGAATTTAAGCCAATATCAATTACCCCTGTGGTCTCTACCACCGGTGGAAGAGCTTCTTTTTCGCAGCTTAACATCAGCCAGGCAAGCCCCGGAATAAATAGCCAGATGCGTAGCATGCCAATAATCTTCTGTCCAACTTCCAGGTTCATATTCTTATTGGGCTACATCCCTTCAAGAATTCGTGAATCAACCCAGTATGAAAAACCATCGTTTCCAACAAAGAATATGTATTTGCCATCCGGACTAATCCTGGGCTGGTTGGCATCCATCAGTAGAAGTCCCCCCAGATCCATTGGTTTCTCCCAGTATGATTCATCGTTTCGAAAACTTACATAAATAGAAAAGATTCTTGGGTTCGTGGATCCTCTGGGATGTATTCTGGCAAAAAGTAAATAGTCAGCACTTGGAGAAACTGCCGGGCCAAAAACAGCATCGCCATAATCTTGGTTACTGAACAACAGAACAGGTTCTATAAAGGACCCTTTTTCGTAGCTCGAGCAATAGATACCGCCTGTGTTCTCTATTCCTCTAAGGTCTCCGCTGAAATAGAGATTGTTTTGCCTGTCCAGTGAGAACTGCCAGTGGACGGTGTACTTATTAAACAGGGTGTCCAGCAATACTGGATCTGACCAGGCATCTCCTTTCATTTTAACGTAATAGAACCTTTCAAATTGATCCCATCCTTCATTGCTTGTGAGGTAGCCCTGGAAGTAAAGTCGTTTCCCATCTAAGGAAAAATAAGGGCTTCTGTGTCCGTGCAAAGAATCCAGGAATCGTATCTCCTGGTAGGGTAACCACTGGTGATCTTTTTTCTCTCCAATGAAAAGTCCCATCCTGTAAATGGAGTCATTGGAACTATTTGGTGTCCAACATACTGTGGTGAGGTCCGGTTGAAAGCTGACATTAGCATAGATTCCACAATCCTTATTGAGATAGTCCTTTGCAAAGATCTTGGGAGTAAAGCCCGGATAAGCTTGACCCAGGTAGGAGGCAGCGTCTGAAATTCGCATGTCTCCGCTTTCCTGGCAGTTTGCCCTTGAAGTAAATGACAGGAGTGCTATCAACAGGAGCAAGGGGTATATCCTATTCATTTAAGTTATCTGGGTGTGTTCCATAAATCCTCAAAGGAATGAGTTTTGCAATTGCCTTCTGGTCAGTGTCTGACAGGGAAGTATAAGTGCCGTCGTACATTTTGACAGAGTGCCATTCCCGGAGCTTAAGCAAGGCTGTGCTGATAGCATCCACCAGTTTCATGTATTCGGTCTTGTCAGCCATGGTGTCTTTTTGAAGCATAATCTTAATACCGAAGTTTGTATTGTCTGGATAGTCGACGGGATTATAATTATTAAGTTCTTCTATTTTTTGGTTATATATGGAAATGATTTTCTGTTCAGCATCCTTCAGTGGCAGCTCATCGCCTGCTATCATTATTTCAGAATTTCTATTCATTAGGACGAGTATGGTGCTATTATTAGGCCATATTACATCCCTTATTGCTGTCCCCTGGTAGGAATCAATAAACTCCACCACCAAAGAATCCTCTTGTGAGATATTAGTCAGCGTTTCGGAAGGCATGGCAGGAGGAGCGGGCTGAATATATGAGAAGCAGAAAACAGTGAAAAGAATACCAATGGTGGGAAGCAGGAGAAAAAATCTCCACTTACCTTTTTTGATATGATTGTTATTTATCATCAGGAGCCTGTTTTTAGTATTTGTACTGGATAATCCACTTGCCAGTGAGAACAATTTGCTTCCTACGCTATACTTGACAAGCGACAATTTGTAGGATACCGGATCGACTCCGGAAGAGAGAATTTGATTGTCAACCTGAAATTCATGATTCAGTTTCAGTGCGCTCCTTAACAGGAGAAAAAATGGATTTGCCCAAAATGCAATATGAAGCAGCGAAAAGAGCATATTGTCAAAATAGTGGGCATTGCGGTGATGCATTATTTCGTGCGCCATTACCTGCGATATTTCGTTATCAGAAATGTTGCCGGGAATTACAATCCTATTGATGTAAATAAAGGGCACAGTTACTTCGTTGGATCTTATGGCTATTAGCCCGTTATCAAGCCGGAGATATTCTGTAGATCTTCGAATTACAGATATAACCCTAAGATGATTATAAAAATAGATCAAGGCGGTAATCATACTCCCTGAAATCACTATGGTCTTTATGATAGCGGACCAGCTAATGGAAGTGGTAGTTGTTGCTGAAAGGGTTTTACCCAGTTGATACTTGTAAATGAAATCCACCAAAGGTAGATCCTGACTTGCTGCAACAATGCTGGTGGAAGCGATTAAATCTGCGATACCTGTATGTAATAGTGGCAGGATTGCAGAAAGTACAACTGCTGAGTTCAAAAAGATTCTGACGGATTTAAAATAGCCCTGGTTTTTCAAGCATATCCTGTAGCATATCCAGAATGCGAGGATATAAATATTTGCATATAGATAGTACTGTAGGAGTGTCATTGGGTTTTGTTTTTGGCCAGTTCAATCAGTTCCTTAATCTCTACCACAGTTAGGTCGTTCGACTCCACCAGAGAGGAGACCAATGACTTATAAGAGTTTCCAAAGTACTTTTTGACATCTTTCTTCAAGTTGCTTTTTACAAATTCTTCCTTGGAGATTGCAGCAAAGTATCTATAGGTTGTTCCGAAATCTTCGTGATCAATCATTTTTTTCTGCTCAAGATTTCGAACAAGTGTAGAAATTGTATTGTAGTGTGGCTGGGGATCCTCAAAGGAACCTTTTATAACTTTCACAAATGAGGGCCCGTGCTCCCACAAGTAATCCATTATCTGCTCTTCTCTGTTTGTCAGTTTCATGCTCGAAGTAATTATATTACAAATATAAACTATAAATATTAGTTACGCAACTATAAAATATAGTTATAATAAAGAATTGACAAAAATTTACCAGATTCCAGTGTTGTTAGCACATACATCAACCTAAGTATACAGTCTACTTATTTAGTTATGCTAATCAGTTCCATTGATAAAGTTTTCAGGGAGCAGGGTCGATTGGTTGCCAATGAAGAAATTGTTGCCCAATTTGAAATGAATGCTCAGAACAGTTACGTTTCACCCATATTATGGACATGAGATATATCCAGGCGAATAACAGTTCCAAAACTAAGAGAAATTCGTCTAGACAGGCTTGAATTTAGCAATGAAATCTGGATCGATGTCCACATCTGATCCGTGCCCTGTTGGAACCTGAACCACACCATTTACACTTTGAAGAGGTGAAGTTTTACATTCAAAAGCCAAATTGGTTCTAAATCCTTTAAATTCGTGATGGGGCATGGCATTGGGTAGTACCGATACAAAATGCATCATATAAAGGAACCCCAAATCTCCGCCAGACATATGTGGAGTACATGACTTCCCAAATGCCTCGGCCATTCGTGCAACTTTCATTGACCTGATCATGCCTCCAAAATAGAATAAATCTGGCTGGACAATCTCAAGGCCATTGTTGGCAATTAACCAGCGAAACCCA
This sequence comes from Bacteroidota bacterium, assembly GCA_003648635.1. Taxonomy (GTDB): domain Bacteria; phylum Bacteroidota; class Bacteroidia; order Bacteroidales. The sequence goes on from QMPQ01000083.1 coordinate 9,247, forward strand.
TGGAGGCTGAATTCCTGTTCACCACCAGCAATGGGGATAGAAAGTGCATCAGCTACCTGATGTCCAACATGGCTGAAATATTGAATTAGCTTCTCTAATGCTGTTTCTGATCTGGTCCTCACTTTCAATATGGTATTACGTGAATCATGTGATTAATTTAAATGGAGTCTTGCTTAAGTAATTCGTAGAGCCTTAAATTAAGAAATAATATTTGGTTCCCTCTGGGTACCGCTTTTAGTATGCCAATCCTTTCAAGTTCTCGTAAATATTTCATGGCTGTTCTTCTTTCAAACAAACCTTTTTCGACTATTGATGCAACCTTGCAATAGGGCTGCTCAAAAATGGTTTCCACTAAATCCTTTGAATAAACAGAGGGCAATTCAGTTTTTACTTTTTCAATAGTTTCTTCTAATAATACTTTAATCTTCCTTATAAGAATTGTCGTTTGATTCGCTGTTTCTTCAATTCCATTAAGGATATAGAAAATCCAATCCTCCCAACTGTTTTTATATCTGATTTCGGAAAGTAATTTGTAGTAATCCTCTTTCTCCTTGATTATATAGGAACTCAGATACAGAATTGGAATGTCCAGTAATCCTTTCATCACCAGGTATAGAATATTGATAATCCTTCCTGTTCTCCCATTCCCATCATAATATGGGTGGATGGATTCAAATTGATAATGAATCACGGCCATTTTGATCAGAGGATCGATACCGTTATCATCCAAGTTGATATAGACCTCAAGGTTCTTTAACAGCTTACGTATAAGATCCTCCCCTTCTGGCGGTGTATATATCACCTCACCGCTTGCAGCATTTTTTAACTGTGTTCCCGGCTGAGTGCGGATACCAGCATTATTCTCGATTATTTTTTGCTGAATTTTGGTAATATCGTTGCTTGTCAATATTCCTCTTTCCTTTATCAGACGGTATCCAGACCATAATGCCTCCCTGTAATTCAATACTTCCTTAATCTGTGGATTGATATTTTTCAGTTGGGCTGCAAGGGCAATATATAGTTCATCCTGAGTTGTAACAATGTTTTCAATCTCTGAACTATCCTTTGCCTCTCGCATTGTTAGCGTATTAATAAGCATGGCCTGATTGGGTATAATTGCACCCATTCCTTTCATTTCAGCTAAGGCAGCTCTTGTATCGGCTAGTTTTCGCATAATTCGCTTTGTTTCCAAATCAAATTTCGGTGGCAGTTTTGGCAAGATATTGTATGGAATTGCCGGATCGTGGATAGCCATAATCAAATAATTTCGTGCATTATATAGTTGATCATGCACAAACTTAATAAACAATGTACATAAAACAAAGATATATGCACATTGAATTATTGCTATGTACATGGCGTGTACATCAAATATTCATGTGTCAGGAAAGGTTGGAGATTCCGGTCATTCCGCACTTCATACAAGCTGAAAAAAGTTAAATTTGAACATGAAAAGATTCCTCATAGTTCTGTACAGTTGCATAATACTCCTGGCGATTCATGCCTGCTCGCCGGATCAGGCAGTCACTGCTGATGTTCCGCCATACAGCACATTCTACAAAGTTAAGATATCCGATGTTCAACCCGAAGGATGGATCAGGGAATTCCTTGAACGGCAGAAATCAGGCTTAACAGGTCACATCGAAGTGGCAGGATATCCGTTTAATACATGCATGTGGGGATGTGAAAAAATGGAAGGTTCCTATAAAGAGTGGTGGCCCTATGAGCAGACCGCATATTACCTTGATGGAGCTTTCCGCCTGGGATTGTTGCTGAATGATGAAGAGTTGTTGGAAAAAGCGCGTTCGAATATGGAATATGTAATGGAGCATATTGATTCGACCGGACGGGTGAGTACCCAATTGGCAGACAGGTGGTGGAGGTGGCCATACGCAAGCTTTTTCAGGCTTTTTATGACCGAGTATCAGGAAACAGGCGACAGGACTTACGTGGAGGCATTACACAATCATTACCTGACTTTCACTGCTAATGATTTTGCCGATGACCTGGAGCTGGCAAATGTGGAAGAGCTGTGCTGGATCTATGGCAAAACAGGGGATCAAAGGATGCTGGATACTGCAGAAGAGGCATACCGCTTATTCAACTCCAGCATAGAAAACAGGAACAGGGCCGGGGCTGATATGCAATTTGCTTCTGACAGGATACCTGATCACCATGCTGTTGTTTATCTTGAACTGGTAAAGATTCCTGCCATATTGTACAGTTATACCGGCAACGAGGATTATCTGAATGATGCGATCCATGGAATTGAGAAAATGGAGAAGTATCACATGCTGATTGCCGGCTTACCCAGCTCAACGGAACATTTTACCGGCACCTCTGAGTTATCAGGTACAGAGACTTGCAATACAGCAGTCTTCCCCTACACCTATGGACATATGTTGCGCATCACCGGTGAAGCAAACCTGGGGGATAAAATTGAGAGAGCAGTATTTAATGGGGGGATTGGAGCGATTACCAAAGATTTCAAAGCACATCAGTACTTTTCTGCACCGAATCAGTTTATAGCGACACTGACCAGTAATGACTATGGCCATCATCCGGCAAGAATGGCATTTGCACCCGGACACGATGTAGAGTGCTGTACAGGGAATGTGAACCGGTTCATGCCTTATTATGTGGAACAGATGTGGCTGAAAACGCAGGATCATGGGCTGGTGGCTGCGCTATTCGGTCCTTGTTCGGTAAGAGCTGAGGCAGGGAAAAAGAGCGTTCTGCTTACGATCGTTGAAGAAACAGATTATCCGTTTTCTGAACGCATCGATTTTAAAATACAAACCAGGGAAAGCGTCACATTTCCACTTTACATAAGAATTCCACAATGGTGCGATGCTGCAGAGATCCTGGTGAATGGTGAGATACAGCAACAGGACATTACACCGGGCACTTTTTATAAACTGGAAAGGGAATTCTCTGACGGAGACATCATCACATTAAATATTCCGATGCATGTCATCACCAGCAGCTGGGGTGAAAATGGGATTGGTGTAGAACGAGGGCCCCTGGTTTTTAGTTATCCGATTACTGGTGAGGCGAGTATTGCCAGAGACTATGAAAGATCAACCAGGGAATTTCCAGCCTATGAATTCACTCCCGCTGTAGAGTGGAACTATGCACTGAGCCTGGCTAAGGGTGAGATTCACACAAGCATTCATGAAATAAAGGGGTACCCATGGAGCGAGGGGAATTCACCTGTAAAACTAAAAGTCCCTGTCAGGAAGATAAAGAACTGGAGCCTGGAGACAGCGTATGATAAGAACCTGAATGCAGAAACACTCAAAACACCTGCTTTCCCTGACTCGATGGTCCTTGAGACTGAAATTCAGTACATAGAACTGGTCCCTTACGGAAGCACATTGTTGCGTCTGACACTATTCCCGGAAGACCAGTAAGAGGGCTTATCATTTGGAACCGACACTACCTTAAGGAGTTAAGCGCTTTACCTGCAGAAAATCCATTCCTTGTTAGTAGAAAGATTATTGTTGAAGTAGTAGCCATCTTCGTCAAAAGCTTTGAGGTATTCCGGATTGTTTATCCTGTTTTGAATAATGAAGCGCAGCATCATTCCCCTGGCTTTCTTGGCATAGATGGTGACATTCCTGAATCCTTTGCCATCGGATTCTTTAAAAACGGGTGTAATTATTTCGTATGGAAAGGATCCTGGCTGAATTGATTTTAAATATTCATTTGAAGCCAGGTTAATCAACACTTTACTGTCCTGAAGGCCAGTCTCATCTGCGATTTTCAGTGGGATGATCTCTTTCCAGAATTCATAAAGATTCTTGCCTTTGTTGTTCTTCATTTTCGTGCCCATCTCCAGCCGGTAGGGCAGGATCAGGTCAAGTGGCCTTAGCACTCCGTATAATCCTGAGAGTAAGCGAATATGTTCCTGGGCAAACAGGAGGTCCTCTTTGCTTAGTGATCTTGCTTGCAGACCATTAAAAACTTCGCCAGAGAAGGCAAGGATGGCTTGTTGACCTTCTTCTGCAGAATATGAACTGCGCCATTGCATATATCTCTCAAAATTGAGTGTTGCCAGTTTATCGCTCACCTGCATCAAGCTTTTCAGCTGAGGAATGGAATATTGCCGAAGCTGATCCGCCAGTTCTTCGGCTCGATCAATGTATTCTGGAAAGCTAAAGCTTTCTGTAGTTCCGTGTGTAGAAGTATCGATGGTTTTAGCCGGTCCAAGTATGGTGAGCATGGGAGGGGGGCTGGTTTAATTACTCTGAAGCTTGTTCTCTTTTGTGTTTCCAGCGTCGATGTGTCCATAACCATAATTCGGGACTTCTGACAATGGTTTTTTCAAGTGCCCTGAAATATTTTTCCGTAATGCCATAATCTTCGACTTGCTCTGGCTTATCCGAAATTTTTCGGAAGGTAAGCTCATAGGTCCCTCTTTTTTTGCTGAGGAGATCGATATAGACAACTGCCTGTTTGGTTTTCTTTGCAATGCGTTCGAAGCCTGTAATAGTAGCTGTATCCTGGTTCAGGAAGTTTGTCCAGTATTTGATGCCTTCTGGTCGAGGGCATTGATCCGCCAGGAGGAAAGTTGCAGTTAACTCATTCTTCGATTTGCTAGCCATGATTTCCCTGAATGTATCTTTCATGAGTACGGGGTGTATACCAAACCTATTTCCAATGACATGGTAGATCCTGGCGAAATCCGAAAATGTTTGAGGCTGGTAGACTGCCAAAAACTTATATTTTGTAATAGATGGTATCCCCATAATCCATTCCCAGGTTCCAATGTGTCCGCAAAGCAGAATGACACTCCTGCCTGACTGGTAGAGCTCTTCAAGCAATTCAGGGTTTACATAGATAAATCGCTTTGACAGCTGCTTTTTTGATAAGTGAAGAAGCTTGAATGATTCTATGATTTGATCACATAGACGCGCGTAGAAATTTCTTGTAATCTGCTTGATTTCAAGAGCCGATTTCTCCGGAAACGAATTTCTAAGGTTGGTTTCAGTAATCTTCTTGCGATAAGAAAGCAGGTAATAGAAAACCAGAAAAAGGAAATCCGAAAAAAGATGGAGCACTCTTAAGGGCAGCAAGGTTAAGGTCCACGCAAACCCAAATATGATGTAATATGCTATTTTCGATGCCAAACTGAGGGTGACAAATTTAGGGATGTATAAATTCTGCTTCGTATGTTGTATTATACAATATACAGTTTTCCTCTTGAAATGTTTTCACAAAAGCTTAACATAGTGAATCTCTGAACTGGGCTATTATTGATTAACTTCGTGTATGAACACAAAAAGCCTTTGTTTCAAAATCTGTGCGCTTGTTGTGCTTTCGCTGACAGCCATGTTCTGTGCTGCACAAGATCAGCCCGATTCACTGAGCTATTACATTCAAACTACGGATGGGAATACCTACAGAGGTCAAATACTGGCCCGGGATTCCCTGAGCATTCTATTTAATTTAGAGAGATTCGGAGAGCATAGTTTTCTGAAAACGGAAATTAAATAATTAGAACCCCTCGATAAGGAAAAGGTGGTTGACGATGAATATTGGATGGATAATCCCCAGTCGACGAGATACTTCTTCTCACCAAATGCTTACGGTCTGAAAAAAGGTGAGGGTTATTACCAGAATGTGTGGGTGATGGTGAATTCATTTGCAGTGGGGGTTACAGACTATTTTTCCATTGGAGGCGGGGTGGTTCCACTCTTCCTATTTGCCGGTTCTCCCACTCCTGTCTGGATTACTCCAAAGTTTTCCATCCCGGTTGCCAAGGATAAGTTTAATCTGGGGGCAGGGGCCCTGATGGGGACTGTACTTGGAGAGGAAGAAACCGGATTCGGAATACTCTATGGAATATCTACGCTGGGATCGAAGGATAAAAATATAAGCCTGGGCCTGGGTTATGGCTATGCAGGAGGATCTTGGGCAAAAGCTCCCATGATAAATCTTAATACAATGATTCGCTTCGGACCAAAAGGATATTTTATTTCCGAAAACTACTTCATACAAACAGAAGGAACCACTGCCTTAATTTTTACCTTGGGAGGCAGGCATATCATTCAAAATGCCGGGCTTGATTATGGACTGGTAATCCCAATCATAAGTGATATGGACAGTTTTATAGCCTTGCCATGGCTGGGAATTACAATCCCTTTTGGAAAGAAGTAATTTTGTATATTGCTCTCCTTAAGGTCAATTGATACATAAAAGTCTGAAAGCAATCGTATTAAATAGAATCCATGTGCTCCTTATCATCCTGTTTCTTTTTACAGGAGCGTATGGGAGAACTCTGGATGAGATAAGGCGAAGCGGGAAGATTTATGTGG
>QMPQ01000084.1 GCA_003648635.1 Bacteroidota bacterium
CGGGTTATCAAGATCGAACAGAGATGCCCCTATTACATATTCCCGCATCGGGCCTACCCCATGTGTTAGTATCAACCACCCTTCACTGGTTTCTATGGGCGATCCGCAATTCCCTATTTGGATAAATTCCCAGGGAAATTTAGGTTGTTGCAACAATTTTGCTTCACGCCAAATAGTAATTTGATCTGAATAGGCGATGTAGTTATTAACTCCATCCAAGCGGCAAAGCATAGCATATTTCCCATTAATTTTTCTTGGAAACAGGGCCATTCCTTTGTTCTGGGCAATTTCCCCATGAAGTGGCAATATCTTGAAATGACAAAAATCTCTGGTTTCCAGCAGCTTAGGCAAAATCGAGTGACCGTCATAAGCCGTGTAGGTAGCATAATATATCACATCATCGCTATTATCTCTAAATTTCACAAAACGGGCATCTTCAATACCATTGGTTTCGTTGGCAGAAACAGGGAAAATAACCCTTTCAGATATGTTTGTGTCCCAAGAAAAATCAAGTTCATAATGCGATGAAGCCAGCCACATAATCTGATCAAAAAACGTCTCTTTTAAGGCAGAAATTTTTATTGTCTTTCTATCTTCTTCAATGCATCTATAGAGCTCGCCATATGTAAATTTATCATTTAGCTTATCCAGTATTAAACCAGATGGAAAAATACCCTGAAAATCCTTCATCTCATCCAGCTTGGACCTAAATGACTTCTTATCGTATTTATGTCGCCAGATATGTTCAGCCTCCTCCAGCATCTTACCTACAGGTCTAATTGAAAGATTGTTATCCCGGTCAAGAATACCCATCCGGAAAACTATCGATGAAATATGCCCCTCCCCTGTTGCCCTGAAACTTATGATTACTCTTTTTTCACCTGCACCAGTTTCAGACTGATCTGGATGTTCAACCATGGAAGGATTAAAAAAAGCTGATGCTTCAATCGAATATTCCATCGTAAAGTAGGAACCAATAAGTAATTTTTGGATTAAAACAAGCGATTCCGGATCAACGTTTAACTGCTTAAACAAATGGGTGATGTTATTAAAATGCTTTTCGAAAATTTTTGAAATATTCCTGTGACGCATTGAAAAATCCCGCAGTACCTGTTTTAATGCTGTAGATGTCTTTTTGTCAGACATATTTAGTACAGAACGTATGATATCCAATGCCCTTTCATCACCCGTGTAAAGAAAACGCGCAATTACCCTACTGAAATCCGGGAGGAATTTTAAATCCTTTCTGTTTACCGAAACTTGCATTAGCTAATCTAGTTTAATTTATCATTTCTCTAAAGATAACAGCTAAAGTTTACTACGCCGATTTTTTTTTTATAAGTTACTAACGAGAATCGACCGATACATTAAACCCTTGTTTCGTCTGACACTCAGTTGGCTCTTAAAGCAGGTAATTAATTGTGGTACAAATCAAAATATATTCTGTATCGGGAAGTAAACACCACAAAACAAAGTGAGGAAGTTTGTTATTCTCCTGGTAAGGGAAGGTTCATTTTCTTCAGAAGTGCAATATACCTTGGATTCTCCTTCAATTGATCATATCCATATTGATTTGTTGAGATATAAGTCATATTCGGCTGGTGTATTTCATATGCTTTTTCATAACAATCCAGAGCCTTGTCATAATTATGTATTTTCAGATATCGATATCCCACCATAGAGATATCTATGTATCTTTCGTTGGCTGCCTCCTCTTCAATCTTAATGGTCATTTCAACGGCTGCACGATACCCATGTTCTTGAAGGACTGAATCGAGAGATGCAACTACCTTGTCATCATACCAGGTTATTTTTTTGAAATATTCAAACCAATTGTCATCGTCCCCAATCTTTCTATATGCGCCACTTAAACAACCGATAACAAACCGGTGAGTTGAATCAATTAAAAGCGCTTTTTTTAAATAGGGTATAGCAGACTGTGGCTTTCCCATATGTGTCATTAAGGCCCCATATAATCCAAGAATTAAGGGCTTCTGCGGATCTAGTTTCAAAGCCTGATTGGCCTGGTAGATGGCTTCGTCAGGCCTGGATAAAATATTCAGTAAATGCCCGTAGAACATCCTGCACATTGCATTGCTCGGATTCAATTCAAGGGAATTGATGAATTCTTCTTCGCCTTTCTCCCAGTTCCATTCCGTCCATACAGCGATAAGAGCTTTGGAATAATGAGCGTTGGGGATGAATTGGGATCCAGTTCAAGAGCCCTATTAAGGTTTTCATAAATCTTTGGTATGGCAAGCGATGGCGAAATAAAGCTCATTTGCATCTGGTAAGCCCAAACTCCAGCCATGCCTGTATAAGGCGGTGCCCAATCGGGTTCAATTTTGATAGCATTGCTGAAATACTCTCTGGCCTTTTGAATACCACCCCTATCAGTCTTATCCAGGTAAAACAGGCCTTTCATATAGGCATCAACGGCCTCAGTGTCAACCGTTCTGCGTTCGGCCAGCACAGAAGCTTGGTCGGTCGTTAATTCGATCTTTAACTCAACTGCAATTTGCTTTGTGATCCGGTTATGAATGTTCGGTATCTGGCTTTTCGACTCACTGTATTCAGCGATCCAGAGTTGTTCCTCATTAGGAGTGTTCATCGCTAATTGGAAACATACAGTGTCGCCCGCGCACATGACACCGGGCTCAATAATTGCATCCACTCCAAGTTCTTCAGCAATCTGTGACAATGTCTTATCGGAATCTTTGTAAACGTCGGATGTGGTTTTGGATATGACAATTAGATCGGGGATTCTTCCCACATCACCGATTAGGGCAGAGTGCATGCCTGATAGGAGAATATCAAGCTGGTCATCGCCCGTATAATTTTGATATGGAAGGATCAGCAAGGTTTGAATTTCTCCAGGACGCAATCCCCTCGTACCTCCCACAATATTGATAGTCACCAATCCGATAATCACTACAAAACTGACATATGTGGCAATTCTCCATGCATTGGGGACAACAGGTTTATCCCCTTCCTCGATCTCAATCAATGGTTTGGTTCTTTCAACTCCTTCAGAAGTCAGATCATAAAGCCATGATAAAATGATTGCCAGTGGGAATCCTACCGCCAGCACAATTATCACAATGGTGGCCAGGTTGGTGGGAAGGTTGAGGGGTTCGGTCAGGTTATTGACCAGTTCAATGATCACAAATGCTGATGTAGCATACACTGTGATTACATGTACCACCCTACGACGCTTCAGCTCCTGCCAGAATTGGGATAGCTTATTGGGATTGTCAGCCATTTAAGGATTGTAGGTACGCCAAGTTAAGACCTTGAAGGATATAAGTCAAATACTCAGTAAATTATTGACGGGGATTCAATTCTCAAGTGTCTGAATTCGCATTGAAATATTTTCGAGATCATTCTGGTAGGATTCTGAAATATTTTCTCGCCGTGCAATGTTTATGGTCATGCGGATCACGGTAGTGGCATTTTGCTTATCCCCCAACTCAGCATAAGCCAATGCAAGACTTCTGCCGGCAGATATCAAAGTGATTGATCGGCTCGTGGTATGAATAAATGCCCTTTCGGAATAATCTCTTCCCTCTATGGTATTTCTCCACGCAGGATCGGGGCAACTTACCAGCATGGTACCTAACCTTTCCAGGAGATAAGGATCATTCGGGTGATACTCCAATGCAGTCCTGAAATGCTTGATGTACTTTCCCCACATTTTTTGTCTGAATAACAGATTCCCCAGGAACCGTATGGTAGATAAGTTTTCCGGATCCTTATTGAAAGAGGATTCATACAGACTGATGGCTTCCCGGTAGTTCCCCTCTTGTTCTGCAATTCCAGCAGACATATTTAGAACTTTTGGATGTTCGGGAGCCACTTGTTTCAAACGGTTTAAATGGCCCATTGCTTTTTCATCCTCTCCAAGATCAAACATAAGGTTCATTACATTGGCAAGAACCTCAGGATTTCCCTGATTCGCCATAATCACTTCATCCAGTATCTCTTGTGATTTCTGCTTGTCCCCCATGTACCAGTAACAAATAGCCAAAGAGTTTTGGATATCAGCATCTTGCGGTTTCAATACATTGGCTCTGGTCAAATACTTCATCGATTGCGGGTATAATCTCTTTTGAAAAAACAGAATTCCCATATTATTCAATTCGGAAAAATTGTTCTGAAAATATCCTATATGCTGATCTGTATAGGCAGCTGCTTTCTCATCCAGATTTAACATGAGACTGGTTTTTATTGCTTTTGAGACCAGATATTTATTTTCAGGAATGCTTTTAACAGCAATGTTGATCAGCTGCATAGCCCATTCGGGATACATACTTCTCTCTGCTTCATCAATCTTTTTCAAAAGGTATAACTCTGATTTGGATAGCAAAACCAATCTGTCGATCAGGGTATCCACGGGAGGTGAGAAAACTACCAGGTCATTGGCTCTTACAACGTAGCGCTTACTTAATACGCTATCGCCCTTCATACTGTATATATTCCCAAGAAGCCTGTAAGCAGGGCCAAATGAACGGTTGTTCCTAATTATTTCTTTTAGTGTTTTCTCAGCAAGTTCTATGCGCTCTGTTTCATTATATAATCTGGCAAGTTGGTACATGGCATATGTGCCAAGTGGAAAATAATCATATCTGCTTGTATTCGTGGCAGCATGATTGGTGTTCTGGATACTTGCGATTTTTCCAAATGACTTTTCTGCAAGCTCAATTTTCCTGAGATTTCTATAGGCTCCGCCCAGATAATACCAGGCAAGATAAATCTCTGGATTTTTCTCCGCGACAACAGTAAAGTTATTTATAACAGCATCCGAATTACCCATTTCCTTATACAGGAAACCGAGATAGTAATTCCATATCCATTCTGACTGATCCCTCCGTATTGCCAGCTTATAGCACTGAGCGGCTTGCTTATAATTGGAACTTGAATGGTACACCATTCCAAGCATACCCAGATTCTCAGCTGAGGAAAAGCGATGCGCCTTTACAAGAGCGTCAGATATTTGCATCTTAACCGGTTCTGAAAGGCTTAGGGATTCAGGTAGTTCAGGAATTTTGGAGCTGTACTGATTGTTTATAATAGACCTTAGCACAAGAACGAGAACCATCAAGGCAATAATACCTCCGACAATTAATAAAATATGCTTTCTAAGACTACCACCTTTGAACATGGCAGTAAGATATATAATTGCATCCTATTTGTACCCTCTACTTGTAAACTCCAGGAAATCATAATAGGTTAATTTATATTGACTTTTAGCTTGCTTCTTAATATATTAGGGCTTTATGATTTGAAAACTAGACACCTATGAAAACTGTTCAATTTGAGCTTAACGGCAAGTCAGTTTCAGTTTCTGCAAATGAAGATGAACCCATGTTGTGGGTAATTCGACAGCAACTGGGACTAACCGGGACCAAATTTGGATGCGGTTCGGGATTCTGCGGATCCTGTACGGTAATCATGAATGGTGAGGCAGTGAGATCCTGTACTTTACCAGCTATTGAGGCCGCCGGAACCAAGGTCCTGACCATTGAGGGTCTTTCCAGCAATGGAGAACTCCACCCCCTCCAGGAGGAATTTGTGAAGAGCGATGCGCTGCAGTGCGGTTTCTGTACGCCCGGAATGATCATGAATGCCTATGGCCTGCTCCTGAAAAACCCTGAACCTACCAACGAAGAAGTTGTCATCGCCATGGATGAGAACCTTTGCCGTTGCGGTGCACATGGCCGGATCATTCAGGCCATTCAGAATGCCGGAAAACAAATGAAAAAAAGCGTAGCACCATGAACAACGACAAGAAGATCAATAAAAGGGTTTTAGGGAATATGCGCAATCCATTTGGGATGGATCGCAGAGATTTCATGAAACGGATCGGCACAGGGCTGGTGGTGGCCTTTTCGGTCGGGAATACGCCTCTGAAAGCCGGGATGCTGGCGCAGGATGATACTCCAGGTGTCAATGCTTTCCTTAGGATTGGCGAGGACGGTCGTGTAAAGGTATATGTGGGCAAGATTGAAATGGGACAGGGACCGATCACCTCCCTCCCCATGGAGGTGGCAGATGAACTGGATGTCCGACTGGAAGATGTGGATATGATTATGGCGGACACGGACCTATGCCCTTGGAATGAAGGCACCTACGGCTCCCTGTCGACCAGGGTATTCGGTGAGGTCCTGCGTGGAGCTGCTGCCAAAGCCAGGGCCATTCTGGTAAAAATGGCGGCTGAGGAATTATCCTTGGGTGTAACTGAGCTGGAGACGCGTGACGGGATTGTACGATCAAAGAAAGACAGCAGTAAAAAGATTACTTATGCCCAGTTAACAAAAGGGAAAGAGATCCTGGAAACGAGCGTGGGGGACGTAGCCCTGAAAAAAACTTCTGAGTTCCGGATTATGGGAACTTCGAAACTTCGGGTGGATTCCCGGGAAAAGGTCACGGGCGAAGCCTTATATGCCGGTGATATTCAGATCCCGAACATGTTATGTGCCCGGATCCTTCGTCCACCTTCCCTGGGCTCTAAACTGCTGAATGTGGACACGACACAAGCCGAGCTCATGGAAGGCGTCGAGGTAGTCAGGGATGGAGACCTGGTTGCTGTATTGCATCCCTCTCAGCATATCGCCGGGAAGGCGATTGCAAAAGTGACGGCAGAATGGGAGGAAGAAAAGGTGGATATAAATCAGGATACACTCTTTGACCATATACTGGAGGTAGCCACAGAAAGCCGGACTTTAGCTTCCGAAGGAAAGCTTGAGCAGGGAAAAGAAGCCGCGGTCAAAAATATTAATAGCACTTTCCTGGATCCCTACATCGCGCACTCACCCATTGAAACACATACCGCCACTGCCATGATGGAGGATGGCCGGATGAAAGTATGGGCCTCCTGTCAAACGCCCTATCCCACGCGTGATGGAATCGCTGAAGAACTGGGTATGGATCAGAAAGACGTACAATTGCTTCCCATTTTTGTGGGGGGTGGTTTTGGTGGTAAAATTTATAACCCTCAAGCGATAGAAGTGGCTCGTCTGGTCAAACTCACCAGCAAGCCAATCCAACTGGTCTATACCAGGGAAGAGGAATTTATATATGACCGACTGCGTCCTGCAGCTGTGGTGAAGATAGACGCAGGACTGGATGAGGCTGGTAAGATTAGTTATTGGGATTTCGCGGTTCACCAGGGAGGAGGACGTGAAGCAGTTCATTTCTATGACATCCCCAATTCCAGGACCAGGACTCTGAGTGCTCCCAGGGGGGCCATGGGGCATCCTTTCTATACAGGAGCCTGGAGGGCCCCCAGCGTAAATACCAATACCTTTGCCAGAGAATCGCAAATGGACATTCTGGCTGCAGCTGCGGGAGTCGATCCCGTCGAGTTCAGGTTACGCCACCTGGAGCATGATCCCCGGATGGCGAATGTGGTAAAGACCGGTGCCGAACGCTTTGGCTGGACCCCTGCAAAAGGACCCAGTGGTCGAGGCCACGGCTTTGCCGTCGGAATTGATGTCGGCACCTACGTGGTGGTTTTCGTGGAGGTAGAGGTGGACAAAAATACAGGATATGTCCAGGTGAAAAGGGCCGTATGCTGCCAGGACATGGGTATGGTAGTCAATCCACAGGGAGCTATTCTCCAAATGGAAGGGTGCATTCTAATGGGCCTGGGTTATGCCCTCAGAGAGGAGATTCAGTTTGAAAGCAGGAAGATGCTAAGCACAAATTTTGACTCCTACGCCATCACCCAGTTCAACATGGCTCCCGAAATAGATGTGTTTATTGTGGATTCGAAGGACGAAGTTCCCTATGGCGGAGGAGAGCCGCCTATTGTCGTCATGGGAGGAGCCGTCGCAAATGCTGTATTTGATGCCACGGGTGCCAGAGTGTTCCGGCAGCCCCTGACACCGGAACGTGTGAAGGAGGCCATGGGATAGGCCTGAATGCTGGCTAATGGAGTTAGAGATTTTCTTTATACTTGCGATCTGCCTGGTCGCCTTCCTCTATTCATCGGTAGGGCATGGTGGAGCCAGCGGGTACCTGGGATTAATGGTCCTTTTTGGGATAGACGTGGCCCTGATGAAACCCTCGGCCCTGATCCTGAACCTCTTCGTTTCTTCAATAGCATTCATATCATTTTACAGGGCAGGTCACTTCCGCCTGCGCCTCCTGCTTCCCTTCATAGTCACATCCATTCCTCTGGCCTTTCTGGGGGCCACACTGGAGGTATCCCCAGAGCTTTATAAAAAGATACTGGGTGTCTGTCTTTTTATTGCTGCCCTTAGGATCGTGATCCGAACAGGGGGCAATGGGGAGCGCTTAAAGCTGTCCATCCCCATTGCCCTTGCAGCCGGAGCACTGATAGGGTTCTTCTCAGGGATGATCGGGATTGGTGGTGGAATCATTCTAAGTCCCCTCTTGCTTCTCACACGCTGGGGTGGGATGAAAGAGACGGCGGCAGCGGCAGCAGGCTTTATTTTCCTCAATTCCCTTGCTGGACTGAGCGGTCACATTGTAGCCGGGATGGAGGTATCTCCAAAAATAATCCTCTGGATTGTGGCGGTCGTGGCAGGTGGCCTGCTGGGATCCTGGACCGGTGGGTTCAGGCTGTCCGCAACCCAACTTAAGTACTTGATCACGGCGGTGCTGCTCATCGCCAGCATTAAATTGTTTGTAGTATAAATTCTGGAAATCTTTTACATTTACAGAAATACAGAAAGATGATTCAACTGGAGGAGGCACTGGCACTGGTAGGGAAATTCCCGATTCGAACTGGAACGCTTAGGGTTCCATTAAAGGGGGCCCTGGGCAGGGTACTGGCGGAGGCTATATACGCTGACAGGGATGTTCCTCCTTTCACAAGGGCTACCATGGACGGATATGCCTGCAGACAAGAGGATCTGCCAGGACCTCTGACCGTGCTGGAATCAGTTCCGGCAGGGAGGATGCCCACCCGGAAGGTCGGGAAAGGACAGTGTAGCAAGATCATGACTGGTGCTTTGGTCCCCGAGGGAGCCAACTGTGTGATCATGCAGGAGTATGTGGAGACAGGATCTGATGATAAAATTGTTTTTACAGCCAGTGAAACAGATAAGAATATTGATCCCAGGGGGCAGGACCTGAAAAAGGGAGACATTCTGCTGCCAATGGGTACCATACTCAATCCTGGGCACCTGGGGATTATCTCATCCACTGGAAAGCTACATGTAGAAGTTGCCAGACAACTGCTAATTGGCATCCTGGCCACTGGCAGCGAACTGATCGAAGCAAGCGAAATACCAAAGGGAGCACAAATACGCAACTCCAACAGCCACCAGCTGGCCGGACAGGTTCGCCGTGCGGGCCACATCCCCAAAAACCTGGGAATTGTTGAAGATCACACGGAAACACTGGCTGAAAGAATCTCAGATGCCATGGAGCAGCTCGACCTGCTGATTCTAACCGGTGGTGCATCTGTAGGTGAATTGGACCTGGTCCCCCGAGTTCTTGAGCAATTAGCTTACCACCTGGAGTTTCAGCGTGTAGCCGTTCAGCCTGGGAAGCCAGTAACCTTCGCTCATAGGAGCGGTGACATATGTTTCGGCCTGTCAGGCAATCCTGTTTCCAGTTTTGTGCAGTTCGAAGTGCTCGTGCGACCTTACCTGGAGATCTGCACCAGGGCGATTCCAGTAAATAAACGGATCCGTATTTCATTCGAGGAAGAATACAGACGACATCGGGCCGACAGGCAATTCTTCCTTCCTGTACGCTTTACCGCAATGGGAACCTGTGAACCGGTTAAGTACCATGGTTCTGGCCACCTTCATGCCTTGTCCGATGCAATCGGTTTCGCGGAAATCCCGGCCGGTCAATCAGTCATAGAAAAAGGAGATAAATTGAATGTACGACTCATATAACAGGCATATCACTTACCTGCGGATTTCAGTGACCGACCGCTGCAATCTGGCATGCAAGTATTGCATGCCAGAGCAGGTGAAAGGTGTTCTGCGTGGTAGTGAGATCCAGGATTTTGAGGAGATTACACAAATTGTCCGGACACTGGCTCCCCTGGGAATTTCAAAAATCAGGCTTACCGGGGGTGAACCCCTGGTGAGAAAAGGATTGGATGAACTGATAAGGATGATCTCCGGTATTGATGGGATCAGGGAGATCACCATGACTACCAATGGGCTCTTGCTGGCAGGGATGGCCCATAGACTTGCTTTAGCGGGTCTGGATCGTGTCAATATCAGCCTGGATACACTGGATCCTGATCGTTACAGAGAGATCACCAGAGGGGGTGATATCCGCAGAGTAAAAGCGGGCATTGATTCCGCCCTGAAGGCCGGTTTGAATCCCTTAAAGATTAATTGTGTGATTACACCGGACACCACTGCCGGAGAAATAGAGAAGTTGAAAGAATACTGTCATTCAAATGATTTGGGATTAAGGTTTATCCGCCAGATGAACCTGGGAACAGGTAAATTCTGGAAAGTGGAAGGAGGTGAAGGAGGTCACTGCCGAATATGTAACAGGATCCGGCTCACTGCCGATGGTCGATTCATTCCCTGTCTTTTCAGTGAAAAGGAGTTCGGTATCAGAGAACACGGAATTGAGGGGGCCTTTACCAGGGCCATTCAACAAAAACCAGAAAAAGGCCGGGTGAACTCCAGGAACACCTTTTATAGTATTGGGGGCTAAGCAGTCCGGGCAGGCATATAAATGTATAACAGATGAATGATAAGCGGGAAGATAAAAAGCAGCTAAGTCACATTGATCAGCAGGGAGATGCCCGCATGGTAGATGTAGGAAATAAAAAGATACAGAGACGAACTGCCCGGGCAAGTGGACTGATCCGTATGGCGGGCCATACCATTCAGTCCATCAAAAAGGACCAGGTCAAAAAGGGAAATGTACTGGCCGTTGCCAGGGTCGCAGGGATACAGGCCGCAAAAGCTACCTCCAGCATGATACCGATGTGCCACCCACTGCCATTGGATTCGATCAGCGTTGACTTTAAATACTGTGATGAGGGTATTCTTGCCACCTGTAGCGTGTCCTGCCAGGCCCGTACCGGAGTGGAGATGGAAGCTCTCACCTGTGTATCGGTGGCGCTTCTGACAATATACGACATGTGCAAAGCAATCGACAAGGGGATGGTCCTGGACCAAATCACTTTGATAAGTAAACAAAAGGAGGATCTTAGCTGATGAATAAGCCAATCACCGTACGTTCAGTTAGCAGATCGAAAAACAAGGGAGAGATTAAAAAACCAGTTTCAGAAATCTTGCTCAATATGGAAGGTGTTAAGGGAGATGCCCATGCAGGTCCCTGGCATCGTCAGGTAAGCCTGCTGGCATCTGAAAGCATCAGAAAATACGAAAGTGCCACCGGGACCCTTGTCCCTGACGGGGGCTTTGGAGAAAATATCACCACAGAAGGATTTTCACTTCATCATGCCCTACCATTGGACCGTTTTATAAGCGGGGAATTGATCCTGGAACTCACCCAGGTAGGCAAGAAATGCCATGGGAAAACTTGTGCCATATACAAAGAAAGCGGTGAGTGCATTATGCCCGATGAGGGAGTATTCTGCCGGGTACTTCATGGAGGGAAACTTAAGGCCGGGGATCAACTGGAATATGTCCCCAGATCTTTCACATTGAAAGTGATCACCCTGAGTGACCGGGCTTCAAGTGGATTCTATTCCGACCGTAGCGGACCGATGATCCTGGAGGAGATGGAACGATGGTTCGAAGGGAAAAAACTGAAGCATACCCCTACCCCGTTGATCCTGCCTGACGACAAGGAGACCTTCTCCAGGGAGCTCAGGACTGCCATCGATGAAAAGGTGGACCTCATATTTACCACTGGAAGTACTGGACTGGGTGCGCGTGATATAGCGCCTGATGTTGCCATTCAACACATGGAGAGGCAAATCCCCGGAATCATGGAGCTGATCCGCGTGAAGCACGGCATGGTCAATCCCAATGCCGCTTTGAGCCGATCTGTAGCTGGTCTGACAGGTAAAACTCTGATCTTTGTACTACCCGGCTCCACCCGTGCCATTAAAGAATACATGGAAGAGATCCTGAAAAGTCTATGGCACATGATCCTCATGGTGAACGATATTGACAGTCACTGAGCAAAGCATTCTGCAGTACTCTTACCAGATCATTTGAATGATGTAGTAAATACCGATGCCAATAAACACAAGTGCCAGCACTTTTCTGAACCAGAATTCAAAAGATTTCAGTCTGTTGAATACTCTTCCGACACCAGAAACCGTGAAAGCCAGTAGCCATGCAAAGATCACTATGGGAAGTCCTGCTGCAAGAGAAAAAGGCAAGCTGAGCCATGGAGAATTTGTGGTAATGATCAGCGGGATCAGCATGGCGAAATAGAGCATCCCGCTGTAGGGACAAAAAGCAAGGGCAAAGATAAATCCCAGCAGAAAGGAATCCCATGCCCGGAACGAAAGGCGGTTTTGAAATTTGGTGGCGAGCCGGTTAAGTCCAGGAAAATCCATCCGGAAAATACCAAGCATGTACAGGCCGATAAGCAATAACAGGGGACCAATGATATACTCAGAATACTGCTGGAAAACTGTGGAGATCCTGAATTGATCCGCTCCCAGATATAGAATTAAAGCCAGTCCGGTATAAGCGGATATGGTTCCAAGGGCATAAAATGCTCCATTTGAAAATACCTTACGAGGCCGGGTGATGTCCTTGCCTATATACCCCATGGCAGTAATGTTGATGGTCATAGGGCAAGGAGCAATTGCAATAAGCAATCCCAGCAATAAAGCAGAGATTAACGGACCCGGGGCGCTGGCATATAATTCTGTCAGGAAGGCCTGCATCACTCCAGATATTTGTCGAGTACTGTTCTCAGGGCTTCTTGGTAGTAATCAGGATGTGTGCTGGCATACATGAAAGCAGGACTGGTAAGATCTTCAATACTATCTCCTTTCACCACAAAAAGGGTTTGTCCTGAGGCACGTAGGAGCCTGGCTGCTTTCTTTCCGCTTTCGGTCTGGAAATTCAAGGGAATAAACCTAAGCTCCCCCGACAGGACTTCCTCACTGTATTCTTCTTCGAGCAACCACAGTGTTTCATTTTCCACAGCATTGCAGGATTCGCACCGTTGCTCCAGATGGAACAAGACGATCTGTATATAGTCAGCATCAGCCACAAAAATCCCAGCATCATTTGGATCCCCTGTCCTGCATGAGTTCGCAGGCATCAGGACGATCCACAGGAGTATGATGATTCCCTTCTTCATTTCAAAGCGGTATATTCAGAACTGTTTGCCTTGTTCTTTAACAAAGATAGTGCTATTCAAGTTCAAATTACTTTACTGCTTTCCAATACCTATCTGGGTAAAATATTTCAAATCAATTTTTACGATTTTCAAACAATTCTTCGAGTATGCAACTAATCATTGTCTGCCTCCGTTATAGGATTAATACGAACAATGAAAAAATCTTGCCCCATGAAAAAGATATCATATTTAATAGGCCTCTCGTGCCTTTGCATCTCAGTTTTATCATCATGTGAAAAAGACGATCCTATGATCATTCCAGGAAGTACCACAGTGATTGCAGACCACACAATAGCACACGAAGATATTCTCAGATCCATTCCGGATGAATATATCAACGCCGCCCGCAATGACCTTCATATAGCTTATCAGCATACCTCCCACGGGACGCATGTCTCCCGAGGTATGTTCGGCTTACCCGATTACAAGGCAGGAGACGATACAAGGTTTGCCATAAGCAATAATGATCCTCAGGATGACAAACTCGACTTCAGAGATTATGCCATGGAGGCCTATGCAGAATCAGGAGTTGACGCTTCCGACCTGAGCCGAAATGAAACTGCCTTTATCCAGGCAACAAGAAACTATCTTGATGATCCGGACAATTCAGAAATTAATGTAATCATGTGGTCCTGGTGTAATATTGCAGGCCATGACGTAGCGACCAATTATCTTCCTGGAATGCAAACCCTGATTAACGAATATCCTTCAGTAGCCTTTATTTTCATGACTGGCCATGCCAACCAGAATGCAAATGTTGGAGATGGAAATCCTAAAAACCAGGCTGATTTGATCATTAATTACTGCGAAGAGAATAAATTTTACTGTCTGGATTATTATGGCATTGACACACATGACATGGCTGGTAACTACTGGGAAGACGCAGGTGACGATGGTAACTCTTCAACAGGTGGTAACTATTATGCAGATTGGCAAAACAGTCACAGCGTAGGAGATGGATATTTCGAAAACAGAGGAGCTCCTGGCGGCTCCGTTACCTATGGTGCCCACAATACACAACATATAACTGCCAATCGTAAGGCTTATGCCATGTGGTATATACTTGCAACAATTGCAGGCTGGGATGGGGAGAACTAAGATTTCTGCAGGAAAAGCACTTACATGTCCTGTTGAACAGGAAGCTTAAAGTCCTCTTCAGTCAGATCTGTCCTGGATGCAACTTTCAGGACACGCATATCTGTTATTTTTTGATTTTTAAGATCTTCGGAGACAATGCGTCTGGGTTGGATCTTTTTTCCGGCACCCTCTACAGCTTGAAAATCAGAAAGCTTCACAAGGCTGGTTTGCTTCCCATACATATCAAAGACAGAGATTTGCACAATGTAGTAGGTATCCTCCTCAATCGCCAGTTCACCCCGGGCCTGGTCCTTGAAGTCTTTATCTTTCACCACAACCGTATAACAGTTTTTACCATCGACTTCCTGGGGAGGTAAGAACATAAAAGCAAGTTCGTCCGGATCTCTGGCTGTCATATTTGTAATCTGTGCTTCGGAACCAACCATATCCATATTATCTGCTGAGGCCTTTAACTTTCGGGTCTTTCCGTTGGCAGGAGTGTATACCTCAATTAAACCTGCATCTCCCGGACGTTTAGTTATAATGACTGTGGTCCCCTTTGCCTGCTCCGGTTTCTGGAAACTCATTTTGGTTTTTTCTACATCACCTAAGCTGGCCATAAGAATCTCATATCCTTTTACTTTGGTCCTTCCCTTCTTATCGGTGATGTCCATCTCCAAAACTATCTCCATGTTTTGGGTGAGCATTTGATCGGTTGCACGGGTAAATATCTCCCTTGCATCATCCTGTCCCCAAAGCGACATGGGTATGATCAAAGTGAAGATTACAGTTAGAAGTGATTTATATGAATGTTTCATTATTGATTATTTTGACTTTGACTCCAGAAACCTGGGTTTTATTAATACAACTATTGAAGGTATTAGAACAAGTGCACAAATCAAACATGTTGTGATTGATATCACTACTAAGACTCCAAAAAACTTCAAAGGTTCAAAACTGGAGAGAGTGAGTGCAAGGAATCCAATGATCACCGATAGTGCATTAATAATAATACCTCGTCCCGTGGTCGTAAGTGTAATGAAGGCAGCTTCTTTATGATCAACACCCTTTGAGCGCTCTTTCTTGAACCGCCATAGAAAATGGATGGTGTAATCGATCCCCAC